>JAQRMR010000011.1 GCA_028599115.1 Methyloprofundus sp. | reverse complement strand
CCGTCAAGACTTTATTTCTATTTAAATAATCTAATTCCCGATATTCCTTGTGAACCAACAATAATCGATTGATTAAGATCAGATTTTTTAATTCCACCCAAGGCAAAGACCGGAATATTTATTTGCGCAACCAAACGCTCAAAATGTTGCCACCCTAATAATTCAGCATCCGGATGACTTGCCGTTTCTTTAACTGGCGATAAAACCACAAAATCCAAATCCAATTTCTCTGCCTGCTTAAGCTCCTCAATGTTATGACAAGAAGCAGCAACATAGCCATTTACTGTCGGCTTATTTTTCAGTCGCATCAATTCATTTGATGTTAAATGTACGCCAGCCGAACTTTCAGGGCACATTATTCCACCGGAATTCACTAAGTACTTAACACCTAATAGAGCACATTCTTTATTTATCTGGGCAAAAAAGCGATTTGACTGCTGAGCTAATAACTCTTTTGCACGAATTTGTACTAACTTAATATTCTGCGAGGCAACATTTTGTAGCTGCAATAAAACATCACTGATATCTGAACTATTTATAATAGCGTACTCTCTACCTAATGCTATCGAAGTTAGGATCGCTTTGTTTGCCTCAGGAAAAGGGTAATCTGCTAAATGCTTCTTATCCACCCATTTAATAGTTTGAGACTCATGCCCAATAGGCTCCCCCGAATAACACTCTACAACTCTTACGTGTAATTGCACTTCAAGATCTGGGTAGTCAAAGGACACATCAATTAAGGGTACTGATTCTATGCTGTTGATTGCCAGCTCTTCTTCTAACTCTCGTGCTAATGCAATATGTGGAGTTTCATTAAGCTCAAGCTTTCCACCAGGAAACTCCCACATTCCAGCCTGATGAACATTATTTTTTCGCTGCGCAATTAAAACCTGACCTTCTTGGTTTTCAATAACTGCTATAGCAACGCGCACCCTAGCCATGGCTAGGTCCGGTATTCCGCATTAATACGCACATAGTCATAAGAAAAATCACAAGTTAGCACCTGCTGCGACACATCGCCTCGCCCCAAGTGAACAATAACGTCGATTTCTTCTTGGTTCATTATTCTTTGACCTGCCTCTTCTGTATAAGAAGCAGCACAAGCTCCTCGCTCAACAATGCAGACATCGCCTAAATAAATAGATATTTTATTCACATCTAACTGATGTACGCCCGCACGCCCAACGGCGGCTAAAATACGCCCCCAATTTGGGTCACTTGCAAAAAAGGCCGTCTTAACCAAGGGGGAATGCGCAATTGTTTTGGCGACTTGAACTGCCTCACTTGCATTAATCGCCTGCTTTACCTGAATTTTAATCAGCTTTGTCGCCCCTTCGCCATCTCGTATAATAGCTTCAGCTAGATGCATACTCGCTTCATTAATCGCCTGCTGAAAAGCCCGCATTTTTTTGGTATTTTCTTGCAGCTCCGGTAATTGACTTTGCCCACTGGCCATTAACACACACGCATCATTTGTTGAGGTATCACCATCAACTGTAATTCGATTAAATGATTGATCTACCGCTTCCGATAAACATTTCTGCAAATTTTCTTGCGAAATAACCACATCAGTTGCTATATAGCCCAACATTGTTGCCATATTTGGCTGAATCATTCCCGCACCTTTTGATATTCCAGTAATCGTAATGGAATGCCCCGCTATCTCAACCTTCTTTGAATAGCCTTTAGCAAAAGTATCGGTGGTCATAATCGCATGTGCTGCTTTATGCCAATTACCTTCTTGCTTATTTTTTTGTGCAGTAGGTAGCGCTGCAATTAATTTATCTATCGGTAGACGCTCGCCAATCACACCCGTTGAAAATGGCAAAACTTGCTCTGGCTTTTGCTGTGCTAAGTCAGCCACAGCTATACAACTTGCTAAAGCATCCTGCATTCCTTGCTCGCCGGTGCCTGCGTTAGCATTACCTGAATTAATCAATAAATACTTAGGATTTTTCTGTAGATTTTCACGCGCAACAACAACAGGAGCCGCACAAAAAGCATTCTGCGTAAAAACAGCTGCGCAAGTAGCTTGCCCATGCATTTCTACCCATAAAATATCATCACGCTCAGTTTGCTTTATACCCGCATTCGTTGTTCCTAACTGAATACCAGGAACAGCATGCATTACAGGAAATTTTACATTACCTACTGCCATAATCTTTCTCTTCTTTTTTATGCCTTAAAAAATACGGTAACTCGGCTTATTTTTGACACGTCTCTCGCCAGCACAACGCAACGATTTTTTATTGTTTCAACCTGCTGCGATAAACTAAATAAAGTATGCGGCAGAATAACCTCTATTTCCACCCCCCCTTCTATATAGTGAACCCGAAACTCTTCAATCAAACTGTAATGCTCGGCTAAATACTCCTTTAGCAAATCATCAATTTCTTCTCGCAACAGCCCTTTTTTTGTATCATCTTTATGTTCATCGTTTTCCGGATCAATATGCACCAGTACTTCTTGCACATCCTCAAACTTGCTAATCAAAACATCTCGGACAACATCACCAATCATGTGCCCTTCTGAAACAGTAATTCGTGAACCTACCACTATATGCGCATCCACTAAAGCATCTTCGCCCATTTGCCTAGTACGCAATAAGTGAATATCCTTTACTCCTGCAATAGCACTGATTTCTGCACGAATTTCTTCGACTAATTCTTGCGATAAACCTGTATCAACAAGCTCTTTAACACTATCCATGACTAAATTAAAACCAATTTTAGCAACCATCAAAGCAACCAAAACAGCTGCAAATGCATCAGCCCAAATATAGCCCAACAATGAACCCGCAACACCAATCAAAACAACAACCGATGAAATAGCATCACTTCTATGATGCCAAGCATTAGCTAATAGCAATTTTGACCGCGTGATTAGCGCAACCCTTTTTGTATACTGAAATAACCACTCGTTGGCTAAAATTGAAATGGCTGCAATCCCCAATGCACTTTGCTGAGGAATTAACAAGCGTTCTGGCGATAATATTCGCTCATAAACATCCCATGCAATTCCAAAAGCAACCACAATAAGAGCAGTACCAAGAATCGTAGTCGCCAAAGTTTCAAATCGACGGTGACCATAAGGATGCTCGTGATCAGCCTCTCGCGCACCCATTTTTACAGCAATTAAAACCAGTAAATCACTCGCCAAATCAGATAATGAGTGCACCCCATCCGCAATCAGCGCAGCAGACTGCCCTAAAATACCAAAGCCTATTTTTATAATGCACAAAAAAACATTAACCAGCGCACCAATAATAGTGACTTTATTTTTTAACTGGTTTATTTGCTGCGCACTATAATTTTTCGCCACTTTTATTCTCCAACCTCTATGGTGATTACAAACTCATACTCACCCGATTCAGATTTGAGAACCTTATGACCATTAATTCGTGCCCATGCCGGAATATCTTGCATCACTCCCGGATCAGTACAAGTAACAACTAAAACATCGCCAACGCTTAATGTTTTAATTTTATCTTGCGTACGGATAACCGGTAGCGGGCACAATAATCGACGTGCATCTAATTCAAACTGACTCATATAAACCACTCCTTCGGCAGCTCATCAACACCCATTGGTTTAACTTGTAACGTTGATTCATTCCCTGAAACATCACGAACCGTCACATCCACTAAATCAGCATCACGCCCCTGACCGTAACGCGCAACAATTTGTGCCGCCACATGCAAGTCCTCTGCACTTGGCGTTCCTTCTACTAACGCCAAAGGCCCACGATGACTTTCGCAATTCATATTAATATAAGCTTTCTTATAGCCTTGCATAAAGCGCGCTTCGCCATCTTCACGGGCAACAATAACTTTATAATTTTGACTAGGTCGTATGTGCCTACCCACTTTTAGTAGCATCACGTCATCTAAATCGTATTCTTTTTCGCCTCTCGCTTTCCATAAATCAACAAGCTTTTTAGAGTAGCTCTCATCGGTTAAAAAGCAGCAACCACCCGCAGGCTGGGAATAATCAGTAAAACCATATTCATTTGCTAACGCCATTTGTGGCTTACGCCCTCGCCCACTAAAATCAAATAACTGATCACGGTGAATCCAGCCTTCTCTCTCTGGCAGTGTCGCTGGTAAGCTTTGTGCACATAAAGGCCGAACTAAACGATCATCTGCACCTGACTCTTCTGAAATAATCGGCATAGTTTCACGACGCTGCGACATAGGGCGCTGCCCCATGACCTCCCCAGTAATAATGAAATCGAAATCATTCTCTTCCATCCATTGCTTGGCTTTTTTGACCATAAAAACCTTACAATCAAGGCATGGATTCATATTTGCGCCATAACCATGCTTTGGGTTAATCAATACATCTTTATACTCTTCAATAATATCGATAATATGCAGCTTAATCCCTAGAGTCTCCGCAACCCATAAAGAATTATTACGTTTAGGCTTATCTTTGTCCTTTTTACGAATCGCATGTGTATGTCCTTCCACACAAAAACCGGTGAAAAAATTGATGCCTTCAACATGAACACCTTGCTCCATAATGGCTTTTGTTGCCAACATAGAATCCAATCCGCCTGAAATTAAAGATACCGCTCTGATTTGCTTACTCATACTCTACCTAAACTCACTAATACTGGCGATAGCTCTATCGCCCGACAATAACTAAACTAAAACTAAATTATCCAAATGAATCAATTCTTCATCATCACAATAACCCAATATATCGATAAACTGCTCACTGGTATGACCTTTAATTAAATCCGCTTCAGCTGATTTATAATTAACCAAGCCACGCGCAAACTCAGCCCCTTCCGCATTAATACAGGCCACCAATTCACCACGACTAAAGCTGCCTTTCACTGCAAGCACATCATTGGCCAATAAACTTCTTTCACTGGATTTTAAATCTTTAATGGCCGAATCTTGCAGCTGTAAATAACCTCTAAGCTGCAGACCACCTAATAGCCACTGTTTTCTTGCTGCTAAAGGCTCTAGTCGACTATATAAATAAGTCCCTAATGCTTCACCTGCAATAACCTTAGCAATAATAGAAGGCTCGTCACCTGAAGCAATAATCGTTGATGCTCCAGAGCGCGATGCTAATTTTGCTGCCGCTACTTTGGTTGCCATACCACCACGACCAAGACCGCTACGGCTCTCGCCCGCCATTGCTTCTAATCGAGAATCATCGGCACTTATTTCTGTTATCAATTTAGCATTTTGATGCACACTAGGGTCAGCATCAAACAAGCCTAATTGATCCGTTAAAATAATCAATAAATCTGCTTCGACTAAATTCGCAACTAACGCTCCCAGCGTATCATTATCACCAAAACGAATTTCATCCGTTGCAACCGCATCATTTTCGTTAATAACCGGGATCACATTAAATTCTAATAGAGCCAATAAAGTGCTACGCGCATTCAAATAACGCTGCCTGTCAGATAAATCATCATGCGTTAAAAGCACTTGCGCCGTATGCAAACCATGACATTGAAACCGACTTTCAAAAGTTTGCACCAAGCCCATCTGACCAACAGAAGCCGCCGCTTGTAATTCATGTAAATGCTTAGGTCGCTCCTTTAATCCCAAACGAACCATTCCCTCAGCGACCGCCCCCGAAGAAACTAATATAACCTCAATGCCTTGCTGTTTTAGAGTAGCCATTTGCTCTACCCACTCAGTCACTGCATTCAGGTTTAAACCTTTTCCGCCATCAGTTAATAAAGCACTGCCAATTTTAATGACAATTCGCTTTGAATTTACAAAATCACTCCGACTCATGCTCTTTTTCCAACAAAGTCTGCTTTTCTAAAAAGGCCATAATATCAAACATAAGCGTCCGAGTACCCTCAGATTTCAATGCAGAAATTTGATAAACAGGCCCCTTCCAATCTAACTCATCAACGATCGCTTGGCACAGCTCTTCTTGATTATCTTCTGCCTCTAAGCGATCCACTTTATTAAGCACTAACCAACGCGGTTTATTAGCGAGATCATCACTCCATTTTTCAATTTCTTTAATGATTTTCTTAGCAGAATCAACTGGAGATTCGATAGACTCATAAGGCTTTACATCCACTAAATGCATTAATAGCTTGGTTCTCGCTAAATGCTTTAGAAACTGCAAACCTAAACCCGCACCTTCAGCAGCCCCTTCAATCACACCGGGAATATCCGCAATAACAAAACTACGTCGTTCATCAACACTCACCACACCTAAATTTGGTACCAATGTAGTAAATGGGTAGTTAGCGACGCGTGGCTTTGCCGATGAAACAGCTCGAATTAAACTTGATTTTCCCGCATTTGGCATACCCAATAAACCAACATCCGCAATTAAAGTTAACTCTAACTGTAAAATTCGATGCTCACCTTTTGATCCTGTCGATGCCTTCTGTGGTGCTCGGTTAATACTACTTTTAAATCGCGTATTACCTAAACCATGCCAACCACCTTGAGCAACCTTTAAGGTCTCATCAACTCTTGTTAAATCACCTAACTTTTCACCCGTAGTTTTATCGTAAATCAATGTACCTGTTGGCACAGAGATGTAAATATCATCGCCTTTTTTACCTGTACACTGTCGCCCCATACCGTTTTGACCGCGCTGCGCTCTATGTACCGAGTGAAACCTAAAGTCAACCAGGGTGTTGATGTTTTCTGTGGCAATAAGATAAACACAACCACCATCACCACCATCGCCGCCATCTGGTCCACCTTTAGGGATATACTTTTCGCGACGAAAGCCGATACATCCATTACCACCATCACCCGCTTCTACACGAATTTCCGCTTCATCAACAAATTTCATAACCCTAAACCCTGAGCAAACGCCCTAAACTTCATTAAAAATAGGCAAAAAAAAACCCCGTCTTTCAGGACGAGGTCTTTATCTATCTCTATACAAATCAAAGCTAAACCTTATAAAAGATCAACTTATCATCTGTAAAAAATATTATGCAGCAACAATACTTACAAATTTACGTTTTTGAGGCCCTTTAACTTCAAAAACCACTTTGCCAGTTGCTGTTGCAAATAGAGTGTGATCTTTACCACAACCTACGTTTGTTCCTGGGTGGAAACGAGTACCACGTTGACGAACAATAATGCTACCTGCATTAACGCTTTCGCCACCATAACGCTTAACACCTAATCGGTTTGCATTTGAATCGCGACCGTTCCTAGTACTACCACCAGCTTTCTTATGAGCCATTATAAATCCTCGTGTTAAGCAGAAATACCAGTAATCTGGACTTCTGTGTAATATTGACGATGACCCATTTGTTTCATGTGGTGCTTACGTCTTCTAAATTTAATGATTTTAACTTTTTTATGTCTACCTTGAGCAGTCACTGTCGCTGTAACTTTGCTTCCGTCAACATATGGCTGGCCAACCTTTACAGCATCGCCAGTTTGTACCATTAGTACATTGTCGAATTCAACGCTGTCGCCCATGCCAAGCTCAAGTTTTTCTATTTTTAAGGTCGTACCTTCTTCAACACGGTATTGTTTACCGCCAGTTTGAATTACCGCATACATTTGCGTCAGCTCCATCAAGCAATGTTCTATTAAAAGTGAACAGACAATTATAGTTGATAAATACTTCCCTCGTCAATAAAAACAAAGAAAATCAATCAATATAAATAATCTTAGCCAACTACTTTAACATGATAAAAGTTTTTTTACACCTTTTTATCTGGTAATATAATCCATAAACGTACTACTTTTGGTTAATTATTAATGACTGCAGCTAAAAACGCGCCAAGCACCCTCCAAGCACCTATTGATTTCGAATCAATTCAGCGCTTAACTAAAAATGAAGCAAAAGCTGTTGATCAACTCATTATAGAAGAACTTACTTCCGACGTTGTCCTCATCAACCAAATCAGCCACTATATTATCAATAGTGGTGGTAAGCGCTTACGGCCGATGCTTGTATTACTCGCAGCAAAGTCATTAGGCTATACAGAAGACAAACACCTACTTTTAGCCGCTGTTATTGAATTTATTCACACCGCTACTTTATTACATGATGATGTAGTTGATGAATCTGAATTGCGTCGTGGCAAAGATTCAGCCAATGCCGTCTGGGGTAATGCCGCCAGTGTACTCGTTGGCGACTACCTATACTCTAGCGCTTTTGAAATGATGGTTCGCACTAATAATATGCGCGTCATGAGCATATTATCAACTACCACGACAGCCATCGCAGAAGGCGAAGTATTACAACTACTTAATTGCAACAACCCAGCGACGACTGAAGAAAAATACCTAGAAGTGATCTCACGCAAAACAGCTATTTTGTTTAGCGCAGCCACTCAATTAGGCGCTGTACTTGCAGAAGCAGACCCTGCCACTGAAAAAGCTTTAGCTGATTACGGACAGCACTTAGGTATTGCATTCCAATTAATTGACGATGCCCTAGATTACACATCAACCCAAGATGAACTAGGAAAAAATCTAGGTGATGATCTTGCCGAAGGAAAACCTACTTTACCGCTTATTTACGCCATAGAAAATGGCAGCAAAGAGCAAGCAGACGTTATTATCTCTGCCATCAAAGAAGGTAATCGAGATTCTTTCAATGAAGTATACGCGATTGTTAAAGCGACCAATGCAATCACCTACACTGAAAAGCGCGCCGATGAAGAGGCAGAAAAAGCCATTAATGCTTTAGCCTCATTACCAGAGTCAGAATCTAAACCAGCCCTTATTTTATTAGCTCGCTTTGCAGTACAACGCAGCTACTAACAAGCAAACAACTAGACCTCTAAAAGCGCATTAAATTCGTGTAATTTTTCAACCAATGCCGAATGCGCTTTTTCTATTTTATCCAAAATTTGCATTAAAAACTCGGATAACTCCACACTACTCTCGCTTCCTGATATTTCATAAAACCTCGCTTCCAGCTCACTTAGCGGGTCAAAATCAACCATTTCATCTAAATAATTGATAGCTTCCATTTTCCGTAAATGCTCTGGCCAGTCATCTCCTTGATAACGATTAAGTTCCAAAGCTATACCATCAACCGCCTTACCCACTGATCCTAGCATGACATATACATCCGCCAATACAGAAACATCTAGAACTAAATAAGCAAAAGCCCCCGTCAACATCTTAGCTTCCTTCAACACCTTTTTACACTGTTCTTTTGCCACCACTATTCCCCCTAAAATTCCCTAACAACTCAATGAGTACCGCAACATGCATGCTACTTGCGGCACAATTATCACACAAACAAAGTAACGATGTTAAAATTATAAGCAACTTCAACTCTGCCTATAATTTGGACATGACGCACCCTAAAAAACTCCCTGCCAGCAAGCTAAAAATTCAAATTAACCCATCTGATTACAGCATCATTACACAAGAAAGCGATACCCGCATTAACCAAATCTTAGGCCAAGAAAGAGCGCAATCTGCTCTTGATTTTGGTGTCGCAATGCAGAAGCCCGGCTATAATATTTACGTTATGGGCGAGCCAGGAACGGGGCGCTTATCCATGATAACCAACCTGCTCACACCGACATCGCACAAACAAGAAACACCCCCCTCTTACGCTTACGTTGAAAATTTTGAAAACACGCGCGAACCCGTCGCCATAGAAATGCCCGCCGATCAAGCTCACGCATTTTGCACAGATATCACACATTTAATCGACAACTTAATCGCCATTTTCCCTACCGTTTTTGAAAGCGCAAGCTACCAACAGAGAAAAACCACCCTAGAACGCACCTTTACCCAACAATATAACAGCGCAATTGATATTGTTGAGCTCGCAGCAAAAGAAAAAAGCATTGCTCTTTTTCGCGACACAGACACCATCACTTTCACCCCCATTAGGGATGAAAAGGTTCTCAACGAAGAGCTATTCAACCAACTACCTCAAGCTGATCGTGATATTTTCCACAAAGATACTGAAGAGCTTGAAGATTTACTGGGCGATGTACTCATCGAACTCCCACAATGGCGCCGCAGTTTAGTTGAAAAAAATCGCAAACTTGATAACGCAACCATTCGCGCAGCAATCACCCCTATTTTTAAAGAGCTATTAGAACGCTACCAAAATATCGACCATATCGTTACCTACCTCTCTGAAATCAAAAAAGACCTAAACGAAACCATCAAAGACCTCTTTGTTCAGGCGACATCGCTTGAAGGGCTTAGTGATAACGTAAAAAAACAACTACTAAAAGACCAGTACCTGCCCAATATTATCATTGATAACAAAGACTCCATTGGCGTACCTGTTATTTACGAACCTAATCCTACCTACCAGAACCTCTTTGGCTCCATTGAATATAGCAACGAACAAGGCGCTCTCATCACAACTTACCAGAAAATTTGTGCCGGCTCCCTACACAAAGCAAATGGCGGGTACTTAATTTTAGATGCTGAAAAACTACTGGAATACCCTTTTGTCTGGGAAGGTTTAAAGCGCGCCTTAAAATCTGAGCGCATCGAAATTGATTCGCCTTATTCTGAATTTGGCATCAATACCGTCACCTTAAAACCTGAAGTTATCCCTCTTAACATCAAAATCATCATCGTTGGCTCACGAGAAATTTACTACCTATTACAAGACCACGACAACGAATTTAACGAAATGTTCCGCGTCTTAGCTGATTTTGATTACGTTATTCCGCGCACAAAATCCAATATGCGTGGATTCGCACAGCGCATGACTCAACATGCACAAGACTCCGGCGCAAAACCCTTATCCAAACTTGCTGTTATCTCCCTTTTGGAATACAGCTGCCGCCTAGCCGAACACCAAAACCGCATTTCTGCACACCTAAATGACTGCATTGAAATTATTGGTGAAGCCAATTTACTTTGCAAAAACAAAGAAATTAGCGACAAGCACATCCAGCTAGCCCTTAACGCCCGCGAATACCGTAACGGCAGAATTGCAGACGATATTCTCAACGAAATGCTGAGTAACACCATTTTAATCAACACCTCCGGCACGGCCATAGGAAAAATAAACGGTCTAACCGTACTTGACGTTGGCGGTACTAGCTTTGGCGAACCCAGTAGAATTACCGTTACCGTTTACCCCGGGTCACGTGGGATTGTCGATATTGAGCGCGAAGCTGAACTAGGCCTAGCCATTCATTCTAAAGGCGTGATGATTTTAACCGGCTACCTTGGTTATTGTTACGCACAAGAATTCCCACTCGCTATTTCAGCCAGTATCGCACTGGAACAATCCTACGGCCATATTGATGGCGACAGCGCATCACTAGCTGAACTATGCTGCCTAATTTCCGCACTAACATCCACCCCCATCAAACAGAGCTTTGCCGTTACCGGATCAATCAACCAATACGGAGAAGTTCAAGCCATTGGGGGCGTAAATCAAAAAATTGAAGGCTTTTTTAAACTTTGTGCCGCCCGAAAACTCACTGGCGAGCAAGGCTGCATTATCCCCAAAGCCAATATCAGCAACCTGATGCTAAAACAAGAAATCATCACCGCAGTAGAAGAAGGCAACTTTGCTATTTACGCCGTCTCCACCGTTGACGAGGCCTTAGCTATCCTTACCGGTGAAACCATTGGCACAAAAAATAGCAATGGTGAATACCCAGAAAACAGCCTCAACTTTAAAGTAATCTCTCGCTTAAAAGCTATTTCTGACCTAGGAAATGATAAAGATCACGAAGAAGAGGAGGATGAAGAATAAACATTTAAAAAATTACCTAGCATTATAAAAGCAGATTACTTATAATTGTTCGTTCTTCTATGCCGGGGTGGTGAAACTGGTAGACACGTCGGATTCAAAATCCGATTTCTTCGGAAGTGCCGGTTCGATTCCGGCCCTCGGTACCACAAATTTGTTCCAAATTATCTCAATTAGTCCCAAACCGCAGGCAGTACCTAGCCTTAGGGACTAATTGTTATATCTTTAAGTATCAGCTTGTTTCACTACATCCCTCACTATTAACGGTATCTATTACGGTATTTTATAGTGTCTCTAAAGGAGATACCGTAAAATGAAATTATCAGCTACCAAAGTCAAGAATGCCAAGCCTCAAAAGAAAGCCTATAAACTTACTGACGGACAAGGCATGTACTTACTCGTCAATACAAAAGGATCCAAACTCTGGCGTATGGATTATTCGTTTAACAATAAACGAAACACACATGCTATTGGCGCATACCCAGTTGTATCTTTAGAAAATGCACGAGAACGTTTAATTGAAGCCAAAAAACTTATTGAAAACGGTATTGACCCTAACTTATACCGAAAAGTTAATAAAGAAAAGACCACAAACAACACTTTTGAAGCCATTGCCTTAGAGTGGCATACAAAATTTTCACCTAGCTGGTCAGCAGGACACAGCAAGCGAGTCTTAAGACGCTTAGAAAAAAATGTTTTTCCTTGGTTAGGCTCTCGGCAAATTGACGATATTGAGCCTCACGAATTGCTCACTGCCATGCAAAGAGCAGAAAGCCGAGGCGCTCATGAAACGGCTCATCGAATTCGCCAGAACTGCGGTCAAGTCTTCAGGTATGCTATAGCGACAGCCAGAGCAAAGCATGACATATCCACCTCTCTCATTGGAGCGCTTCCACCTTTAATTGTTAAACATCACGCCAGCATTCTCGAGGCAGATAAAATTGGCAAATTGCTCAGAGTTATAGAAGGATACGAAGGTGAATTTATTACTCGATGTGCATTAAAAATGGCTCCTTTAGTCTTTCTTAGACCAGGTGAACTACGCCAAGCTGAATGGTCTGAATTTGATTTTGAAAAAAAAGAGTGGCGTATTCCTGCCCATAAAATGAAAATGCGGCTTCCCCATATCATCCCTTTATCGAAGCAAGTATTACAGATTATTGCTGAACTAAAACCGTTAACTGGACATGGTAAATACTTATTTCCTGGCATAAGGTCTGCATCCCGACCACTGAGTGAAAACACTCTAAATGCAGCCTTAAGAAGACTAGGTTACACAAAAGATGAAATGACAGCGCATGGCTTTAGAAGTATCGCTTCAACTCACTTAAATGAACTAAACTGGAAACCTGATGCAATTGAGAGACAACTCTCCCACTTTGAACGCAATAAAAGCAGAGGGTCTTATAATTTTGCGGAATATTTAGACGTAAGACGTAAAATGATGCAAGCATGGGCTGACTACTTAGAAAAGCTACAATTACAAAAAAAATAATAGCCTTAACACTCAGTCGCACTAACTGCTAAAGGTCATAATTTTAGTTACTATGACCTTTAGCTGCTCATCTACACATAAAAACAGATCATATTTATGATTTCTCTGGGGCTGTAGTGTTCAGCTCATTAATCTGAACACGTAAAAATCCAGTAAATCCGAAAACATCATAGGATGTTTGCGTTCAATTTACGTTTCCAGTGACTGATCTTGTTCTAGCTCTAGTTCTGACACCTAAAAACCCCATGGTTGTTAATCAGCACCCAACATTCCACTCTTTTAGTATTACTTTATCGTATATTATTTTTAGTCTCCATTAAAAGTAACAAAATACAATGCTAGACAGGTAAAATGACTGCTGTTTTTATTAGCCCAATAACTAATTAAATTCCTCTAACTTAAGAACCTACTAGCCACCCCATGACTAGTCACCGTTAAGCTACGTATAGCCCGAGTCATTGCAACGTGTAACAAAGCCCTCTCTGATATTTCATGCTCCTTGATTTCAATTGGATCATCTGAGTTAAATGACTTTAACGGCAATTTATCTTCATTTACACCAGCAACAAATATATGTTGAAATTCTAGGCCTTTTACGCGATGCATTGTTGCTACTCTGATACCATCAACTTTTCTATTTTCAGCGCCGTTTGCATTAATTTCATAAATTTTAAACCCTGCTTTTTTAAGTTCCGATGAGTAACCATCCCTTAAATCATTTGTCCGCGCCACTATACAAATATCTCTAAAATCAACTCCCACTGCATTTAGCTGCTCAATACGCTCACAGATTGCATCCGCCTCATCGACAAAGCCTGAAAAATTTAATATCTCAGGGTTTTCACCATGGATCAGTGAAATATAGCCTCTGCTCTCATCAATACCATCATCTAAGTTATCAATTGCAATTCCTTCTAGTACAGAAACAGCAAGTTTTTTTGTTTCTTCAGTCGTCCGGTAATTAATTCTGAGTTTTCGACCTCTTCCAATAATATTAATACCGCATTTACCTAAAACCACTTTGTTACGATATATGCGCTGATGCCCATCACCTACAATAAATAAGTCATTTGCTTGCTCAGGCACTAATCTTCTTAGTAATTTATAGGCTTGAGTTCCCATATCCTGACCTTCATCAACGATGATTGAGGAATATACTGGCTTTATACTTTTAGAATCAATTAACTGAACACAATCGCGCATCGCATCCGGCATTTCCTTTAGATTCTTATGACTCAACTGTAACAAATATTCCTCAAAAACATTCCATACAGCTAACCTTTCTTTACGCGCCAGCCTTGTGCCTCTTCCTGTACGTTTTGCTTTAATATATTCCTGTTTAGAACTAATGCCCTGCTCTTGAATAACTAAACGCCATTCCTCTTCAAAAAAATGATCGCTTAAATCAAATTCAGATGGTTTTTCATCAAGCGATAACTGCCAGCAGTTTCTTCTTATTTTATTAGAATCATTAGGAAAAACAATTTGATACCCGTAATTATTTCTTTTTAGAAAGCGATGCACCCAAGCATCAATATTAAAGACCTCTATGGCATCTAATTCAGCTTGCTTACAAATAAGCTCTAGGTGATTACTAATATCAGAAGCTAAATTCTTAGTAAATGTAGTGAATAAAATTTTCTTTTTATTTTCTGAACTTCCACTCTCGATCAATTGATTCGCTAACCACTTGGCACGATGTATCGCGGCAACGGTTTTTCCTGTTCCTGCACCGCCTAGAACTCGAACAGGACCATTCCATTTTCGTTCTACCAGCTTACGTTGGGATGGATGTAAAAAAACGCGCCATTTATCAAGTGGTGCATCTAACATTTGCTGTAAAGCTTCATCATCAACAATAACAAATCGACGCTTTGAGCCTTCACGCATCAGTGCTGCTAAATAATCCTCAACATCTATATCTTTTTCATTCGTTGTAAAATCATCCAGTACCTCATCATAAGGAATACCTTCTGCGATAAAATACAAAGCTTCACTCGCATCATTTGGTAATGAAGCTTTCATTTCCTCAAATGCTATTAGCGTTGAAATAGCTCTGATTTGTTCCATAAATTCAGCAGGCAAGCCAACTTTAACAAGCTGCTCATCAGTTAGATGATTAAATAATGGTTTTAACGGTATTTCGGCAAGACCTTCATCCGTTTTCTTGGGCCGTTCAGGTGGGGCAGATACCGAAGCATCAGAAGTATCAACGGCTGTTTCCGAAGTGTATAACTGAATTGAACCCGTTGTTGGGTTAATTTTACACTGATGTTTTCTAGCCCATTCATAAGCATCATCATGGTGATCGACCCAAAGTAATATAAATACATCGCCATGTTCTGGCTTTAGAATAATGGCACGATAGGCCAGATCAATTCTAACCGAGCGCATATAAGGATTAGCCGCATCTTTAATTTTTTCATAGTTAATGCCAGAACTAATAGGGTTATTTCTGAATTTATTAACAAACTGATTAACCTTTTTTTGCTGATTTCTTGGTAGCTTTAAAATAGCCGTTAAAAAATCAGATGATATCGCAACTTGTGGCATCTACTGCTCCCGAATATTAGTAACATTATTATTGATGGCTATCTTTATCTTCTCTATAAGCGCTTCATCGATAGGATCAACTAGGCAGTTCCAGCCTTGTCCTTCAAAGCATTTAATATCCTCAGCGGCATCTTGAGGAAAAACAGCAAGCTCTTGTTCTACCCATACAAGCTCTGCCATAGCAACCACTTCATTCTCATTCATCAGCTCATATCCAGCTTCAGCAACGGGCAATGATGATGAACCCAAAAGAACAACATTACCAGCCAGCAATGTTTCTTCAAGGCATTCAGCCCACCCACTACTACCTTCAACTTGAAGTTTAATATTAATTGCTGCATTTTTATGCTCTGAGTCTAAAGAAGTTTTAGCACACCAAGAGACATCAGCCATTAACTGCAGCACATTAATCACCTTCCAAAAACCGATTAGTGATTTTTTATAACTTTCATTATCAGATTCAGTATCATCAAAACAAACATGAACCTTTAATTTTTCTGATAAATAAACAAAATCGGCATCGCTACGGTTATATGCCCTAGAAAAATCTGACAATGCAATTGAAACAGATATTTCCACTAACTTTTCTGAACTTTGCAGACTATCAAGTAAACCACCAAACCAAAAAGGCTCATCCATGGTAAGTTCTTTTACTCTATATTCAGGGCCATTTTCTCTTATTTCAAATTCAAATTTTTGTGCAATTTCAGGGGTTTTATTCGTATTACCTGATGGACTTAACCAACAAAACGCATGGGCAACTGCACAATTTTGTAGTTCAAAAATTCCTTTAACAGGGTCGAGTAATAAATCAGCTAATAATTCAAAACTATTTTTTCCTTTCTGAACGCGCGACCACTGTTCATAATTCCTACTCGAAATTTTTTCACCAACAAGATTTCTTAATGCCTTATTTTGATAATTATCTAAGTACTCTTTAAGGTGAGAGCTTGATGTATCAGCCAAATCATCCCAATACAGCGTCCAAACCATAAACTTACCAGAATTAACAATAGACTGACGTTTCCGCGCATCATCTGCCACGCTATTATAATGATATTCATAACCATCCAAGAAAACAGCAATTGGCTTTATTTCCTCACTTACCCGTGCAGGCCAAAGTATAAAATCAGGCTTACAAGCAACGTCCACTCCATGTTGCGCATTCAGCAAAACTTGAGGCTCTATTTTCCACGCAAAAGATAACTTGTCTTTTGTACCTACGGTTAATAAATAACCATTCTTAGCATTAATGATTGTAGGACTAACACGCCAAGGCTGTCCTGCGACTTTTAAGGTATCAATAAACTTTTGCTCAAGTTCGCTTTCTAAAAGAATATTGGGATCCACTTCTGCTAATGAATCAACTTTTGCTAAATTTTGCCTGTTTTCTAAAATATCTTGAAACATTTTCTTAGCCGTATCACGAGATATCTTAGGCATTTTTTGTCGATCACGGTAGGCATAAATACATTGATAACAGCCATCTTTACCAGGGTCTTGATTACACGAACAGCTATCTAAACAAGTAAATGATTTTTCAATTAACTTAAATAAATTATCGGGGTCCCGCATCAACTCTTTTAAATATCCTGTTCCTCCAGGAATAGAATCATAAATGACAAGAAAATAACGCCTTCCTTCCCCCTCATTAACAGGCTCACTGTAGGCCGTGCTTTTAATATGATCAATACTGCCTTTAAAATAATGCTTAATCCCTAATTGAATAGCCGCCGCAAAAGAACTCTCATTAGTGGTATTTGCACTATAGTTTGAAACAGGCAACACAATACGAATCGCCTCTGACTCTAACTCTCGATAAAGGTACAAGCAATCAATAAAATGAGCATCATCATTCAGTGTTTCAGGATTCTTATTATAATTACACGTTAAATCATGCTTCAACGCTTTACGCCGCGAAGATGTTTTAACCATGCCACATTTTCTACAAACTTTAAAACCACTTCTAAAATCAGCATCGCCTGCAATAGTCACTTGCTCTTTCTGGCTATCAGGCACACCAAAATTAATATCCTTAATATTTACTTTCTTAAGAAAATCAAAACCGAACGGCACTTCATCGCTATCTATTTTATACGCCTGTATTACGTCATTATTTTTATAGCTAACCAACATCTGGCGCTTATAAAACTTAGGCTCACGATTATCACTATCATCAGAGATACGCGCATCTCGCTCATTTGTTCGGGCATATACCTGACGCAATTTAAGCATTTGTGTGATTTGACCACGATCATTCCAACCAAGGCTTCCACAACTAGGGCAGGTTTTGTTTGGATCATTACTCACATCAATATTTTCTGCATAATGACAGTTATTACAAATACGCCACTTTTCTACTTCAGAAATATTTAAATCAACCTGATCTATCTCAACCTTATGCCCTCCCGCATAAAAATAATTATCCGGCGCCAATTCAGACAATGCCGATGCCGCTGGGCGCTCATAATCATAAGTATTCCTAGAAAATTTACTGCCATCCTCTGTTTCGCCAGCCTCTCTTCTACGCCAAAGAATTGACCGAATAGTGACACCTTCCTCAGGAAAAGAATAATTAGGTAAAAGTCCTTCATCGGTAAAGAAATTAAGCGTCTGTTTGCCATTAATTTGCCTAATCAAAGAACGAAGAGCAGAACGCTCATTATCCAGCTCTAATACCTTATCATCGTGATCAGACTCCTTAACGGTTAACTTTTTAAGTTTTCTTAGTTCGGAGTCTATTTTTTTAACTCGAACATTTAAAGACGCCCGATCCTTAACCAATCCTTCCAAGCGATTAAGAATTTTCCATGATAAGGAATGCTTATCCTTACTATCCCCCCGAATAAAATCGGATAAATATTTAATCGCCTCCTCATCTAAATCAGGGAACATATTAGTGAATAAATCAAATAACTCTCCTTGATGTTTGACAATATAATCAAAAAACAGATAAGGAAATTTATTTGTTAACCGGCCATCAACAGAATTTAAAAGCTCACGAACAGAATTAGAAATTAATGATTCATCAATTCCCGTTGCTACCCAATTATCAAAACAAAAAGCGGTTAATTGGCGTTCTAAAACAGCAATCGCTCCTAAAAAAACACCAGGGGGAGTAACCTCACCACTCATCATCAACTGTGGATCTTGGTAGTAATAAAGATCATGCGAGTTACCCTGACTAAAGGTAGCATTAAAAGCGTTACCATCCCGCCGACCTGCACGCCCAATTCGTTGCAAATAATTGGCTTGTGCAGGTGGAACAGAACATAAAACAACACTAGATAAATCGCCAATATCGATACCCATTTCTAATGTCGGGGTCGCTGACAATAAATTAATATCCCAAGTGTCCTCACCCTTAATAAACGAGTTTTCTACCCTTTCCCTATCCGCACGTTCTAGTAAACCTGTATGCTCAAAACCATTGATTCTAACCAAATCAAAATCATCCCACGGCACTTTTTTATTCACTAAAGATTGCTCACTGGCATCAGCTAATACAAAGTGCCCCTTGCATGTTTTGATTGTACACGGGCTATTAATCCAGTAATTTTCCAGTTTATCCGTGATGACTAAGGGCGTTGAGCACACATGACAAGTAAGCTGTTTAAGCTGCGTACTCAATAACAGTTTTTCAGGGTTTAACCCATAGACAAATTCGCCTTTAGACTCTTCTTGAATCAAGATTTCATGCTGAAGCAAACAACTAAAAGTACGCTCAAAAATCAACACATTATCATTTGAAGCAACAGCATAATCACCTGATAAAATTGTTTTATGCAAAACCGCTAAGTAAGGTGCATTCTCACTTTTTTTCTTATTAATATAATCAAAACTATTCGATACTCGATTAATAGAGACAAACCGTGGTTTACGCCCTGAATAACCAAACCTAGGCATATAATATTGACTTTTTCCTACATTATTTAAGACATAACTATCCCCGCCCGAAGAAATATAGCTATATAAAGCAGGGTGATATATCGCCCCATTCAGCCGCATTAAATGTAAAACCCCAACAACAAATTGTTCAATTACATTTGGGCTAATAGACGCTAACAACTCTACTTCTTCGGTCAATATAGAATGAATATCCAAGCAGGCTTTAGCTAAGACCTCTGTTGGATAATCAACCGACGCAAATAATGATTTATCTAATGATCGCCCTAGCTTTGCCTTTAGCCCAAACTCACTGAATAACTCCCAAGCTAAACGATCTTGAATATTTTTAACAAGATTACTCTTACTAGGTAAATCGCCACTATCTCTTAAGAGCTTATAATGATTTTGCCATTGCATATCAGGGGCAATATAAGTCCCCACAAAACTGCTTTCATCCCCCGAAAGCTCAAGTGCCTGCTGTCCAACCAATAAAGAAAGAGTAGAGAGTGATTGCGCTTCACTAGCATCCGCATAATTGCTTGATATGGTTTTAGCTAATAAACTTCTAATTAACAACGGATACGTCCTAGAAGTAAAGAACCCTGCCCGATGCGCGGCATCCTGCACCGAATCACTAAAAGAAATTAACTGCTTATCTTCATTAAATTTAGAGCCAAATAACTGCTGAGACATCACGCTAATTAAACTGGCGGCTCGTGAGCCTAAAATACTTAAACCATTTTCACTCTGACAAAACGGGCAACAATGATTAGCCACCAGAACAGAGCCGCCATCATTTAAGTTTTTTACACGACTATCATTCGGCACAAAAACTAAGCTTAACGTATCATGCTGACAACTTGAGCAATGACTCGCTGAAGCAGAATTAGATATATTTAAGCACTTAGGACATAAACCATGAAAAACACCAGACTTACTTAAATCCAGATCAACCGTATCCATTGGAAAAATAAGAATCGCTTCAGGGCGCTTAGCAAAAAACAACTGATAAAATTGAGATAAATCATCACTAAGCTGTGTATCAGTATGCGATAAAACACCACCCCAGCCCGTCGCATGACAATCACGACAATGAATAACCGGTAAATGCCTAACCTCATTATCTACCTGCGTTAAATCATCACTAAAAGTAATAATAGGGGTGCTATCAAAATCGCCACTACTCTCACTGGGGGCTTGGCCTAAGCTAGCCACCATACGCCGCAGCTCCCTTATCCATAATTGAAACCTAACTTGAAGCAATGGCAAGGTGACTATCTCTCCACTCTTATCACTCTCCGCCTCTTCTCTAGCGATAGAAATAAGACTACAAAAATTCTCTAATAATTTAACGCGATCACTAATCGAAAGCTCTTTCGGTAATAAAACATCCTGGCTCAAAGAATTAATATCCGCTATCTTGCCATTCAATTTTTTAAGCAAATTATGAAAAAACCGATGACTCTTAATCGCTTTTCCCAGAGCAATTAATTGCTTATTGCGTTGTTGCTGATTTTCTTTTTCTTGCTGTTGTACTAACTGCTTAAACTCACTCTCCGCTTGTTTATCAGTTTGCTGTAAAACGATAGCTGGCTCTAGTTGTAATGCATCACTCCCAAACCAAGCCTGTATGCTTTGATTAACATAATCATCTAGTGACAATCTTGATGTGCTTTCAGGTAACTGCTTAGGATCGGGGGACGTAAAATAACTAATTTTACTGTCTTCAAGATACTCAACCGCAGTGTACCTATCCTCCGTTACGATAGCGCTAGAATCAAAATCATCATCAAAAATATCTTGAGCATAATTAATTAAAGCATCTGCATTATTACCAACCGTGGCAGACGTACCCACACAGGCTAAATAATTTTTAGGTGTTTGTAAGCGATGCTTAATACGGCGAATTAAACAAGAAAGATCCGTGCCCTGCGCTCCATCAAAAGTATGCAGCTCATCAACCACAATAAACTGCAGTGTTTCGGGTAAATTATGCTCCCAAATAGATTGGTCTTTAGGGCGCAGAAGCAAATAATCCAACATTTTATAATTGGTCAGTAAAATATCAGGCGGGTGTTTACGTAACGTATCTTTACAAGTAATCACCTTACTCGATGTCATGGCCCGTGTTTTTTCTGCATCCTCTTGCCCAACAAATAAACCAACCGTTACTTTATTTTTTAAACCCGCGTTATTAAACACCGTATCAGCAAAACGCTTAGCCTGATCAGTGGCTAAGGCATTCATGGGATAAACAATAATCGCTTTAATACCCTTATCTTTAGTCGCGGCACAATAATTTAAAATAGGATATAAAAAGCACTCCGTTTTACCCGAACCTGTGCCCGTTGCAATCAGAGTAGACTTAGGCTGAGCTGATGTTAAGCGATGATATGCCTTTGCTTGGTGTGCAAACGGAACAAACGGCATATCAATAGTAGGAAAAAAATCAGGTGCCAGACTACTTTGGCGAAAAGGGATATTAATCGAAAGATAAGGCCCCTTAGACAAACTGTCATCTTCAGTAAGAAAATCATCCATGGCTGATTTACCATTCTTACGTAAAAACAGCGGTGAACTCATTTCAAAAGCATTGGCTAAAAAAGTGCGTATCGAAGCATCAATCTGCCGGCTTATAACGGAAGGTAGCATTTATGGTATCCCTAAGATTCAATAGAAAGTAGACAACTAACTACTTTTCAATATGATAATGACTTAAATTATTCTTAGCTATTTCAACCGCCTTATGTAAGCGATCCATTAAGATTTCTTTAGTGGGTAACTTAGTTAAGTAATCCGCCACTTTAATATTACTTCGATGTAATTGTAAAAGCTCAACATGCTCAGGGTTTTTACCCGTACATAAAATCAAACCAATTGGTGGATTTTCCCCTTCAATATTTTCATATTTTTCTAAATAGCCTAAATACAGCTCCATCTCACCTTTGTAAGCCGCATCAAACTCACCAATTTTTAAATCAATGGCGATTAATGATTTCAAGCGGCGGTGATAAAACAACAGATCAATATAATAATCTCGATTATCAATGGTGATTCTTTTTTGACGTGCTAAAAAGGCAAAATCACTGCCTAACTCTATAATAAACCGTTGCAGTTCCGCGATTATGGCAGACTCTAAATCCTTTTCACTATAGCTATCTTTAAGTTGCAAAAAGTCTAAAAAATAAGGGTCACGAAAAACTAAGTCAGGCGTAATCCGCTCAACGTCCTTTAATTGCTGTAGCTCATTTTTTATGGTTTCTTCTGGCTTTTTACTAATTGCGGTACGCTCATAAAGCATGGACTTAATTCGCTCTCTAAACGTGCGCACCGACCATTTTTCAAGCTTGCACATTTCAACGTAAAACTCTCTTTTCAATGGATCATCCATAAAATAAACCAGCCTTAAATGCGACCAGCTCAATTCTATACACAGTGTGTATACAATCTTTTCATCAGGATAAACATCCGCAAAACGAATACAATGTCTTAACTGCTGTGCCCCCCCAGCCTTTACCGTATTCATCACTTAATTGACGCGACAGAGTAGCGACAACCTGCTGACCGTATTCAGCGCGTTTGTCTTGAAGAACTTCTTGATTAATACGTTTACCAATATGCCAATACAACATGGTCATGCTTGAATTAACCTGAACGGCAATGTTTTGTTTACTTAGTTCAATGAGGCTTTTAATCTCTTTGAACATGGCTTTATTTGTTTGTAGGTTTTGCTTAGTCATTATTTAATTAAAGTCCCA
>JAQRMR010000109.1 GCA_028599115.1 Methyloprofundus sp. | reverse complement strand
AATAGAATTAGCATTAAATCAGCTGTTATGGAGTGAAGGTAGTGTGATTATATTTATACGAAATATTGGAATAGAAGCTGCGCATATAGATATTCTTGATTTTATTGAGTCAGGAATGACTGCATCTGAACTAGAAGACAGTGATTTTGTCGGTGATGTGGAAATTATGCAGTTGAAAGACCCTATGACTAATAAATTTGAATTTCATGGTTTGATTTCTGTGGAGCCAAATCGTTTAGGAGCGAAAGTCATTGATACGCTAAATAATACAGTGCTATTAAAACAGCTTGTTACTTTGCGTGAATATGTTCAACGAGATAAAGAAAATGATCCGCGTTTAAAATATCGACCAACAGCAGCAGTAAGTGAACGACGCTTATCTGATCGCCGACGAGGTGATTTGGATGTATTGATAGAAAAAAATTATGAAGCTATCGTGGTCACTATTGATGAGTAATTTTTATAAACTGAGTTAATAAAGACCTATTAACTCAGTTTTATCCGTAAAATATTACCTAAATAAAGTATAAAAACAACACCTACCACAAAACTAATCAGCAGACTTACCCAAGTAATTTGAGTATTATTAATCGGGTAAATATCAGGTGTTAGTGCTGCTGTTAAACCTAAAATACTATCTAAGTCACCACTCCCTTCCCCCACTTTTAATTGAGCCTTCATACCTTTTTCTGTATGTTGCGAGACTTCGCAATGAATGTAATAGGTATAGTCACGGCTAGGTACGATAAAAGACGCTGTTTTTTGGCCTTTTCCATAAATCTCAATAGTAAACATACCTTTCGGGTACATATACCCAGGTAAGCCATGAATCATAAATTGATGGCGTATATCATCTTCATTAATAAAAGTAACATTCACTCGCGCACAGCCAGGTACTTGCCAATCGCGTTTATCATAAGTAAACATTTTACCGGCAAAGCCTTTGGTATATTGATGCCCAGCATGAATAGTAATATCTACATCTTTGCTGATTTTAGGGCAATCTTTAGGCAGTACGTCGGGGTTATGATTCATAATCATGCCCGAGTCATCCATTATCATGCCGCCATGATTCATCCCTGCAAAAAGTGGCAAACTGATAAAAAATAATAAAGTAAATGCTTTCATTAATCTGCCCTCATCAAGCCACGACCTATAAAAAATATTAGCCCAACAATGATGCCGAGCAATAAGCCAAATAAGATAAGCTGTAAGGTATTAGGAGCAAAAGTTCCGGCTTCTTTTTTACCCCACAAAACTTGTTTTTTAGCATAATAGCGATTGCTAAATAAATCATCCAAGGCATCAGAACGCAATTCAGGTAAGCCCATTTCTGTTAGCATGTTTTCATAGACCATCAGCGCAATATTCCCGCCGGGACTCATACCATCATTAGCCACCGCTGTTTCAACATGGTCATGAAATAACCAGACTCCTTCGCCATAGCTATGCAAACCGTCATTCGTGGTTTGTAAGTTAAGATCTAAGCGTTGCGCAGCAGCTAAGTGAAAGACATCACGAGTAATTTGTGCCATAGGATTTTGTTCAACGCCATCATAATCGGTAATAGTCGCTTTATGGCCATGTATATGTACAGCAATGCTACTATGCTGCGTATTGGCGACACGAAGTTTTATATTTTCATCGGGCTTGGCGATGATTAAAGCGTCACGTAAAGTGTAAGGAAAGGAATGCCCATTGAGTAAGAAATAATTTTCATTAGATTCACTCATATTATAAACACGGTGCATTTGCTTAGAAATTTCACGCGTATCATTTGATTGCTGAATTGTTTTGGCTAAATTTTTATCAATCGATTGATAATGTAAATCATATTCGCGTTGGTATTTTTCTTTAATTGCAGCAGAAGAGTAACGGACATGCCCCGCGCCGACATTAAAGGTTTGCACCCAGTTATCAGGTCTATTTTCTTCTACTACAAACATACCCACTAAACCCATCATTAAGTGTTTATCGGTTTGTACGTGGCAGTGATACAGCATGGTGCCTGCATGACGCGGCTGTAGTTCGTAAGTGCGCGTTTTACCTGGCATCACTGCTTTTTCACCGGTGACGGGTACGCCATCATTATCACCGCCTTTACTGGTTTTAAACGCATGGTCTACGCCATGAAAATGAATAGTATGTGGAAAATAATGGGTGTTTTCTAAAGTAATATAAACCTTATCGCCTTGTTCCACACGGATAACAGGGGAGGGCGCGCGTAAAATCGCATTAGGTTTTTGCGAGCGAAAATTTTTCACGCTCATACCGCGTAACTTAGGTGAAAATGCCCACATTCCCGGCATAATACCTGGTGCAATCTCATATTGAGGAAATACACTCGGGCTATCAGGTGTGGCACCATTCAATTCCAAGACTTCTAGTTTAATATGGATAATATCCGGGTCGCCGTCACCATCAAGGTCATCGGACTTGATAAGTGCATCTTCAGCAATATGAGTGCTCATTAAGGTGGGCATAGAAATATTATTCATACCTAAAACAAACGCTGCAATATCATAAGGATTATCAGGCTCGCATAAGCGTGATTCAGCCATTTTTACGCCGTCAATATTTTGTGCTAATCGCCATTCGGGATGTAAATCGACACAAGGTTTATCAATTTTTAGAACTTGTTTAAACTCTGGAGTAACGCCTTTAGGTAAATGAATGCCTGCTGCGCGTTGGAAAAAATCAGCTTGTTGCCAAATTGCCAGTGCTATCAATAAAAAAACAACAGGAATAAGTCGATAATAAAAGCGTTTATGAGACATAGAGGCCAAAGAATCTAATGATTAAAGGTATAAAATAAAGGCATTGCAGTAAGAAAAGTTTCTTAACGATACCAGCGATGAGTAATAAAATCCACCGCTTCTTGTATATTTAAGTCGCGTGTTCCGCCACCTGTACGCAAATAAAATTTAGGTGTTTTATTTTGGTTTAAAAAAACAGCACGAGGCGAGGGTAAAATAATTAGCCGACAAATATGCTTATCATTATCAACTACATGAAAAAGTATCTTAATAAAAGGCGATAGGTCTGTGCCTAAGTTGTTAGAAATGGCAGCGATAACAAATTGTTCAAAGCCATCTTGGTCTGGTCGTTTTAATGATTGGTAATCATTTTTTAAACCAATTAAATCACCACTATCAGAGACACCAATAAGTAAAGTGCCGCCTGTGGTGCTATTTAAAAATCCAGCGAGCGTTTTTAAAATAACGGCTTCTAGGTTTTTATTAATTCTTTCTTGCTCTACATCCCAGCGAAAAGAAGATTTGAATTCTAATAAATTACTTTCCCCTTGGGCAATAATGCTATGAATATCCGTCGAAAGTTCAAAGCTTAAACGGTTAATACGCTGTAGGCGGCGGTGTAGCATTTCATAAATAAAGGCGATCACTAAACCAAAAATAGCCCCTATTTGCATGAAAAATAGAGTTTTCTTGGGTGTTTCATAGCTGAGTGCTGCGCTTAACTGGGTATATGAATAATGTAATGCCGCACTAGCTTGGAGTTGTATATCACCCTCAATATCATAAAAAAAGACAAACTCATAAATCGGTAAGAATATAAATAAGCCGGCCAGCCCTCCAATTAATGCAGAGAAAAAGTATAGTTTAAAGCGTTGCTGCCAGAGCGACAGTATTAATAGGAAAAATCGTTTCATTTAGTTATCCGCCCGTGCTACTCATGTGCCGCATGATAATGGGTTGTTCTTTAAGATTAAACTCATGTTTTTCTGGTTTAATTGCCATTGCATCAATAATGCATTTTTTGATAAGCTCAGTGTCGTTGTTACTGTTACGCATAACACTTTTTAAATCAACAGAATGCTCATTACCTAAGCACAATAATAATCGCCCCTCTACGGTTAAGCGGACGCGATTACAAGTGCTGCAAAAATTATGACTATGCGGCGAAATAAAGCCTACTTTAGTCTGTGCTCCGGCAATGCGGTAATAATCAGAAGGGCCAGCCGTCGTTTCAGTGATTTTTTCTAAATTAAAGTGCTTATCTAAATCAGCTTTGATTTCATCGCTGGAATAATAGGCTTCTTCACGGTTATGTGAATTAATCACACCAAGCGGCATTTCCTCTATAAAGCTAATATCAATGTCCGATTTAAGTGCAAAGTTAACTAAATCAATCACTTCATCATCATTACGGTTTTTTAAGATGACCGCATTAAGCTTTATGCGCTTAAACCCTGTTTTGATGGCTGCTTCTAACCCTTGTAAAACAACATTTAAATCACCAGTACGCGTGAGGTGTTTAAACTTATCAGCTTTTAAGGTATCTAAACTAATATTTAAGCGTGATACCTGTGCTGCTTTTAACTGCTCTGCACAATTGCTTAATTGTGAGCCATTAGTGGTCATGACCAGTTCATCTAATAAAGGCAGGTGACCTATTTTATCTAATAGATCTAAAGCACCGCGTCTAATCAGTGGTTCACCGCCGGTAATTCTGATTTTACCCACGCCCAACTCAGTAAAGCACTGCGCTAAACAATAGATTTCTTCTAAGCTTAAAATTTGCTCGCGGGGTAAAAATGTCATCTCTTCAGACATGCAATAAACACAGCGAAAGTCACAGCGATCTGTAATAGAAATGCGCACATAATCAACAGTTCTACCAAATTGATCAATTAAAAGGGGTTTTTTTAAGGAAGCGGGCATTAAAGTGGGTAATCAGAAGAGTAAGAAGGAGGCTTTAAAAAACCATTCTTAACAGGGGTATATAATGATGCTAATTTTATCATTTTTTTATATAAACTACTTTTTTACTTATGACCCTCATTAAAAAAATAGCACTTATTTGCTGCTTATGTTTTTCCGCCATTAGCTTTGCCAGTGAAAAAACACTGATTCGATTGGGTGTGCTAGCTTATGGTACGGTTAATTGGGAGTTAACAGCACTCAAACAACAAGGTTTATTAGAAACCGAACAATATCAGTTAGAAATAATTCCTATGACGAATCCACAAGCCGGAAAGATTGCTTTGTTATCAGGCTCGGTAGATATGATTGTCGCTGATTGGATTTGGGTGTCTAGGCAGCGTTCTTTAGGAAAAGGCTATACCTTTTATCCATACTCAAATACCACAGGTGCTTTGGTTTTAGCTAAAAACAGCCCAATTAAAAACTTAAAAGCCTTGGCAAATAAAAAGTTGGCGATTGCGGGGGGGGCGTTAGATAAAAATAGCTTATTATTAGGTGCCGTGATGCAAAAACAAGGCTGGTCTGAATCATTAAATAGTGTACAAAAAGTGTACGGTGCGCCATCATTGTTAGCGCATCAGTTAAAACAAGGCCGGGTTGATGCCTTGTTAACTTACTGGCATTATGCAGCAAGATTAGAGGCACAAGGCTACTCAGTTTTTATGACGGGGGCAGATTTGTTGCAGCAATTAGCGATACAAGAAAAAGTACCGAGTATCGGTTATGTTTTTATTGATACTTGGGCGAAGCAGCACAAACAAGCAATTAATGCCTTTTTAGCGAAGACTAGGCAGATGAAAAATCGCTTATGTGAAAATGATGACGCTTGGCAAGGGATACAGGCATTAACACATGCAGAAACTGAGCAAGCAAGCCAAGTATTACGGCAACGGTATTGTGCCGGACGTATTACTGCTTGGGGTAAAAAAGAGCAAGCTGCCGCTGCGGATGTTTATCAATACTTAAGAGCAATGAGTAATCAGCGTTTAACTGGCAAGGCAGAAACCATTGAGCAGGGAACTTTTTGGAATCGGACTAAGTAGTTTTTCTGCTAGACGCAGAAAAAAGTGGAAAGCTTAATCACTGATGTTACGCAGCCGTTATAAATTTTATGTCACTCATCATCTACTCTATTGGATAGAGTGTTTTTTATCCTGTCATTGTGTGACTTTTCCCGTATTCCGTTCCTCCATACGGGCTACA
>JAQRMR010000108.1 GCA_028599115.1 Methyloprofundus sp. | reverse complement strand
TGTAGCCCGTATGTAGGCACGGAATACGGGGGAGCGTACAGGGCATTGTCTTGCAAAATACCAAAAGATAGAATCAAGATAAGTTTCACCTCTCGCTTATGTGTATTAAATACCCCGTATTACGCAAGCTTCATACGGGCTACAGCGACATAATTTTATTTACAGGTATTTTCGATGACATAGCCTTAATTTATTTAAGTTTTTTCTTGAGCTTATTTTTTATTATCGGACGCTTTCTTATCGGGTAATCAACACCATACCGCACACCTACCCTGCCATCATTAGCTTTTTCATAAACCGTTTCTGTCTCACGCCTTCCTACATTACGTGCTAAATCTTCAGCCGCTTGAATTTTTCGCTCTTCATCTTCCGCTGCTTTTTTTAGCTGCTTTTCTTCCTTCCAGCGCTTCATATCAGCCTCTAACTTTTCAGAAGCTGCCTGCTGCTTTTCATAACTAATATCAGGCGTTAACTCAAACTTTTGTTGCGTCCCAGCTGGGCAAGGCGCCCCTTGAAAAATCTGTTTACCACCAATTACACACTTATTAATTTCAGCATAAACATTCATGCTAATAATAGATAACACCAATAATAGAAAATTTTTCATCACTTAATTTTCAGTCATTTTTCCATTTAATATTACAGCCCACACTAGGAACTTGCTCTTCACTAATTGCCTCTCCTGCCAATAAAGCCTCTAATGCATTACGCAAATCATCACCGGTTAAAGGCTGATCATTTTTAGGCGTTGCAGCGTCTAATCTCCCTCGATAAACACAACTTAAATCCGCATTAAATAAATAAAAATCAGGCGTACAAGCGGCTAAATATGCTTTGGCAACAGTTTGTGTTTCATCATATAAATAGGCAGTAAAAGGCTTACCCCATGCGCTCATTAAATCTTGCATCTTACCTGGTGCATCTTGCGGATAATTGCTGACATCATTGGCACTAATAGCAATAGTATTAATACCTAATTTTGCATAATGCTTAGCAATAGCAATTAATTGCTCCTTGATATAAATAACATAAGGGCAGTGGTTGCACATAAAGATAACCACTGTGCCCTGCTCACCTTGTAATTCAGCAAGGCTCTTTTTCTCACCTGTTTGCGTATCTAATAAATTAAAATCAGGAGCTTGCGTGCCTAAAGGCATCATATTTGACGGGGTTTCTGACATATTATTCTCCAAAATAATTTCACTACATTCAATAACCTAGTAAAAGGGTCAACTTTATGTGACATAGTCACTGATAATAAAACACTAATGTTCTAATATAAATTCCGAGGTATTAAGAGATGCACTTTTATTCCTTAGCTGACTTACTTTGCGCATTGCGCCCCTTAAATACAGGTGATTTATGATAGATTTTATACTTGATTTCTTTTCTACTATGTTCCAAATTAATATGCGCGACCATCATGACATGCCTTTTGCCATGCCTTTGATGCTAGCTATTATTGGAGGTGGTTTAGTAGGTTATGTCTTTGTTCGCTTTGCCATTAAAGAGCCCTTCTTAGAAAAAGATCCCAAACCCTCTTTAGAAAAAGATCCCACGATTCATTATTAATTCTTTGCTAATTCATTCAGCGCTGCAATATTTAATAATGTTATTGTCCCCCGCCCTAACTTTACCCAACCTAACACTTCAAAACGCTTCAAATTTCTAGAAATAACTTCTCGAGCTGAGCCTAAAATAGCGGCCAGCTCTTGGTGAGTTAAATCAACTACTTCTTTTTCTTCCTTTAATAAAATCTTACTTAACCGCGAATCTATTCCCGAAAAGTTAACGTCTTCTAATAAACCAATAACACCCGATAAACGCGTAGAAAATTTCTTAAAAACAAACTCTCTAAAAAAGGCAGATTTCTCCATGCACCGATAAAAAGCATGCGATGAAATAGAAAAAGCCAATACATCACTCTCAGTAATACCTTCTGCTGGATAACAATCTCCACTCATTAAGCAAGAGGTTGTTAATACACAAGAATCACCCGAACAAACCCGGTATAACAACATTTCACGCCCAGATTTTGAAATAATCTGCGCTTTTACACTCCCTTGTAAAACTAATAAATATTGCTCACAACTATCGCCCGGGTAAAAAACATGCTGCCCTGATTCCAGCTCTACTAAAGTCGCTGACGACATTAAGCTATCAATACTTGCTTCTTGTGCAGCAATAAACTCGGGAAAATGAGTTTGCCACAAGTCATTTTTTATTGCCGCCATACACTCGCTCCACTCGATTTATCTAGCCTATCTAAGCTTGCATCATGTGCTTGCAGCTCTTCTTCAGTGCATCGAATAATTTTTAATGCTGGTCTATCAGCACTTAAGCGCTGAATAACCGTTTCTTGCCCCTCAGTTCCCGTCGCCTCTTCTTCATCCAATAAAGAAGACTGCCCACCTGTCATTAACAAATAGACATCAGAAAGAATTTCCGAATCTAATAAAGCCCCATGTAAATCACGATGGCTATTATCAATACCATAACGCTTACATAAAGCATCTAAACTATTACGCTGCCCAGGGTGTTTTTTACGCGCATAAACTAAGCTATCAAAAATAGTACAGATTTCATCAACTGGCGCTAGATTTCTATTAAGTAAAGCTAATTCATGGTTAAGAAAGCCAACATCAAAGGGAGCATTATGAATAACCAGCTCCGCGCCGCTAACGAAATTGATAAAATCATCAACAACATCTTTAAATAAGGGCTTATCAACTAAAGACTCATTGGTAATTCCATGAACCTCTATCGCCCCTTCATCAATCATTCTTTCAGGGTTGATATACATGTGAAATTGTCGGTCTGTTAAGCGCCGATTAACTAATTCAACACAACCAATCTCAATAATACGATGCCCTTCTTTAGGGTTTAACCCTGTTGTTTCAGTATCTAGCACAACTTGGCGGTGTGTTTTTTCCATTATATCTAACCTTACTTATTTATCTTGAAATTTGCTGGGCACTTGCATAAAAACGCTCACTGCGTCGTTTCCTATAATTTACTCGCTAAAAATCACTTTTTCAATCACAGGCAAAGCTTGTTTAATATGCTCAAAGCTATGCGAACCACCCGCATAAGTCACAACATTCGCCTTTTCTTTATACATAGCTAAAGTCTGTACAGAATCAATTAACTCATCCGCCATATCCAATAACACCGTTCTTTCAGTGCGCTGTTGACTGCTTGCTAGCTCTTGTTCAAACTTTTTAAATTGCTCACAATGTATTTGCTGCCATTCATAAGGCTGAGCCGTTTCAAGATTCTCAGTCACACCAATAAATTGTGGCAATAAGTCACTCGGTTTTATCGCTGGGTTAATCATAATCGCTTTACAGCCTGTTTTCATAGCCAAATACTCACTTGCGAAGCCGCCCATTGATGAACCCATAAAAAACACATCGTAAGATTTATCTAAATACTGGTTCCACTCAAATAACATATCTTCTGCAATCGATTCGAAATCACGGTAGTCCACATTTGGCGTATAAAACGCAATATCTTTTTGCGCGCAAAATTCTTGCATCACTTGTAATTTTTCTTTGCTACTTAGTAAATGCCCATCTAAATCTAAAGAGGCTGAGTTAAACCCATGCAGGTAAATAATCGCTTTTTTCATCATATAATTATATTTTCTTAATGCTTCAGTCAGCTTAATTAAAGCTTTATCTTTATTGAAAGTAAATGCCATGTTTTGCCACATTAGCTATTTGATACAGCCATATTTTGCCACATTAATAGCCCCCGCTAAATTAAAACACACCAGACAAAGGCTCGTTCTATTGATATAGTTAACTGGCTTAAATATTGCCTCTATACTGATAAATATTGTCACTATGGAGACAGCTTATGATTAACAATGTAATGCGTACGCAAAATTATAGCCAAAGTAGCATTGTGCAAAATCAAGCAACTATTGCACATTCGGCTACCAAAGAGTTAAATAAAGATAAAGCCAATAGCTTTGCTGATATTCTCGCTCTAACAAACAATGCGCAGGCAGAAACGCCATTAGCTAAGCCAACTAATACGCCTAACCCTGCATCAACAAAAGAAATGCTAACGGGTAAAGGCACTCAAAATATTGATCTGGATAGCTATTTCTCCAACAAGCCAATCTCAGCTGGCTTCTTAAGTATCAATGATCTACCACCAATACTCCTGCCCTCAGCACAAAACATTAAGGCCATTACCGAACATGTTTCTACTCGCTTTACGCAATTATTAGCCGATTACAATATCCCCTCTGCCCCTGAAAAAATCACTTTTGATACAGCAGGTAAAATGCAGATCCCTATTGATTACCCTTATACAACGGAATTAAACCAAGCCTTAGAAGAAAATACAGGCGTTGCCCGTGAGTTACAGACTTTAAACGCAATCAGTAGTCACGCAGCAGAAATACAAGACCGTATGCCATTTATCAATGAAATGGCCGATGCTTCGTCAAAATCAGCAAGAGATAGAATTATCGCAAAGTATAGCCACTTATTACATGATAACCATAGCTACAAAAGCATGGCACTCGTGTTTTCCAAAGAAGGCGCTGTTAGTGTGACAGCAGATGGTAAACCGCTTGAATTTACTTAGTACGCTCGCTGTTATTTTTTGATGAGATGATGGTTTCTATAAAGCTGAATTCGTATATTTACGCTAAAATTTTATTGGCTGTTACATCAAAACTGCACGAAGTTATATCCATTGCCATGGTATATTTTTGGCTATATCACCGTTAGATATTGAAAATACCTGCATGTTGTTGCCCGTATTCCGTGCCTGCATACGGGCTACATGGTATATGAATCATATATCCTTTCAAGCTGGCTTATTTTTCCACACTTAACGGTGACATAGGCATATTTTTTGACCTTAATAGACTGATATATCGACACTTTTATGAGCACTTCCTCATGATGCACATACAACTATAATGCCGATGTTAACCGGAATTTTGTCGTTGCTTAACTTCCTTGCACCTAAAACAAGAGATTATATGGTCATTTACCATACCAGCGGCTTGCATATATGCATAGCAGGTGGTTGGGCCAATAAACTTAAACCCTTTCTTCTTCAGACTTTTGCTCATATTCTCTGATTCAGGGGAGGTAGATGGCACGTCAGATTGTGACTTCCATTGATTATTTACTGGCGTTCCTTCTACAAAAGACCAAATATATTTATCAAAGCTTCCATATTCATTCTGAATATCCAAAAAGTGTTTAGCATTTTCGACGGTAGCATTTATTTTTAGTTTGTTTCTAACAATACTTGGGTCAGCTAATAATTTTTCGATTTTACTGGGTGAATATTTGGCTATTTTCTTAGCATCAAAATTGTCAAAGGCTTTTAAGTAACCATCCCGTTTTTGAAGAATAGTAACCCAACTTAATCCAGATTGAGCACTTTCCAGAATAAGCATCTCGAAAAGCATTCTATCATCGTGTACAGGAACACCCCACTCTTCATCGTGGTACAGGGTTTCTAAAGGGTTCGAGTTTGCCCACTCACATCTTTTCATAAAATCTTCTCTCGATTATCATGCATAGCAACAAACACCAAAACGCGATGAACTATGATAAAAACTGTCATTAAAACGAGCAGCACTTCCCGCAGCCATTGTTAGCACAATACACATTGAGCATAGCTCTGCGAACCTAATGATTGCATATCCTTCATTTCATTTTTAAAACTACCGCTGCTTACCTTGCCTGACAAGCTATTGTAGATTTTATTTACAGATAGCTTGTATTGTTTTATATGTTTGCTCAGTAAATTCTTTGGCGTCATTATCGGTTAAGTAGCCCTGCTGATACCACAATGCTAGTTTGAATATGGCATTGCTTCGTCTTAAATCATTGAACATATCTGCAATATCCTTGTCTTTTGTATTAACAATATCCCATGTTTTTAAATACGCCTTGTGATTATCATTGCCTTTAGCCATATATTCCTTATTGATTTCATTAAGAATATCAGCGCACACTGCATTAAGAACTTTATCTTTCAGTGATCTTATTTTCTTCCAATCTTGTTCAGGTATGTTAGTCATTTTTCTCTAATTTTCTAAGCGCTAACGACGACTTGAGTTAACGCAAGAAACGCCAACTAAAAGCTCTGGTTAGCAATTTATTGATAAATTAATCCTATATTTGCAATATACATCCATATACTTATAGCTACTACAATAAAAGCCAAGTACTGAATCGGAATCCAGAACATTGAGTGTATCGTTTTAAGCTCAATTTGTTCATTGTTTTCTGGGTCAATTAGTATTTTTCCAGCTCTGTTATTTAATTTGATACCAACTGTCAATGGCCAACAGAATAAAGCAATACAGACGATAAACCAAGAACCATTGGCATAGCCCAGTCACTATTTTTATAAAAGTTCTCGCCGTATGCTGCACCAAATGCTGACCCCGCAAGCAACGAAAACAATAAAGGAATTATCAAAGCTAAAAGCCCCCACCCTTTCCAAACGATCATAATTATTCCTTACTTTCAAATTAACTAACGACACTTTCGACTGAGCACCAGTTACCGCGTGGTTCTTGAGAATTTGAGGCGCAACGCCAGATACTCAATAACGACTAATTCTAAGATAACTGTACCTCACTATCAAAATACCAGCGACTTTTTCTTTACCATTACAATTTGTAACTAAAATCTCCTCTTATGAAGATAAGCTTACTTCGTACCTAAATATTTTATTCCTTAGATTAAAACCTAGGGTATTTTCAGAACAGCTTTACAATAATCATTAAGTATATTATAAATAACTAATATTGATTTATTAGTTAGGAGCCTCTTATGAAAAATGATGTAAATATTCAGCGTCGTAAACTTTTAAAATTTGCCGCTGTTAGTGCAGCCGCACTAGCTACCTTTCCTAGTCTGATAAATGCCAAAACGATGCGCGTAAGCAACCAAGCGTCACTCGACTTTAATCCCGACATAGAAATCAGCCTGACTGGAGAAGTTCGCGATGTATCAGTTCTTAAAGGTCCTAAAACGCGTGTATGGAAAATCATTGGTAAGGTTTTAAAAGGCAATAAAAGTGCTATTACTAATGAAGAGAGCTATCTTGCCCCCACCATCCGCTTACATAAAGGCCAGAAAGTTCGTATCTATTTAAAAAATGAATTACCCTCAGCAACAATTTTACATTGGCATGGCTTACACGTTCCTTCCAAAATGGATGGTAACCCAATGTATGCCATTGATAATGGTGAAACCTTTGTTTATGAATTTGAAATACTCAATCGAGCAGGAACCTACTGGTATCATGCCCATACCCACGGCTTAACTGCCAAACATGTTTATTCAGGTCTAGCCGGTTTTTTTATCGTCAGTGATAATGAAGAGCAAGCACTCAACTTACCCAACGAGGAGTTTGATGTTCCTCTGGTGATTCAGGATCGTAGTTTTACTCAGCAAAACCAGCTGAAATATGGCGGAGGCATGATGATGCGAATGCATGGCTTTCAAGGTGAGGAAATTATGGTAAATGGTACGCCTGATTTTCAATTACCCGTTGCTACGCGCGCATACAGGTTACGGTTATTAAATGGGTCTAACTCGCGTATTTATAAATTAGCTTGGGATGATGGTACGCCTTTTAAAATCATTGCTACTGATGGGGGGCTTTTAGAGCATCCTGAAACCTTACCTTATATAACACTTGCCCCAGCAGAACGACGTGAAATCTGGGTTGATTTTAGCGATAAAAAAGTAGGCACCGAAATGACTTTGCGCAGCCTAGAATTTTCTTCAGGCGGCATGGGAATGATGGGTGGAGGTATGCGCGGACGCGGCATGATGGGAGGCATGGGGCGTCGAGGCATGATGGGCGGTATGGGGAAAGAACAATCTCAGCTTGGGGAAAACTTTACTGTACTCAAAGTACGTGTCAGTAAAAAAGTTTCCAGCCATGATGTTTTACCCAAACGCTTAAGTAAAATAACAGCATTACGTTTAGCGGATGCTGAAAACCCTCAATCACCTCGTCGTATCACTTTATCTATGCGCCACATGTCGGCCTTGCTTAATGGTCGATCTTATAAAATGAATGATATTAGAAAAGATGAAATTATTCCGCTTAATTCCCTACAAGTCATCGAGTTCGACAATGGCTTTCATGGTATGGGAGGCGGCATGATGGGCATGGGCATGCCACACCCTATGCATTTACATGGCGAGCAATTTCAAGTTATTAAACGTGAAGTAAAAAATAAATCTGGCAAAGAATATACTTCAGTGTCTAAAGGTTTTCTGGATAAAGGTTGGAAAGATACCGTACTTGTGATGCCGGGTGAAAAAGTAACCATATTAAAACCCTTTAATGATTTTACCGGTCTTTTCATGTATCACTGCCACAACCTTGAACATGAAGATATGGGAATGATGCGTGATCTGCTAGTGAAGTAACCTTGCCTCTAACATGGCATATCCGCAATAGCTCTTGCTTTAGAATCACACCTGAAACATAAGCTGTTCATCACCTGCAGCGGGTATTGCTAGCTAGGCAATCCTCCAAAAAACATAATTGAGTTGTGCTCAAAAGATAAGCAAGGAAGTATTATGCAAATTAATAAGCAGTTAGAAGTGACAGGCATGGTTTGTGGTGGCTGTGAAGATATTATAGAAACTGCGCTCTCGGAAATGACCGGGGTTATTGAGATCAAAGCTGATTACCCCACTTCCTTATGTACTTTAATATTTGAAGATACCCAAATCAGTCTAAAAGAAATTTGTAAAACAATAGAAGATAAGGGCTACCAACCAGTTTTTGCGCCAGTTAATGACAGTAAAGGTAGTATTTTTATCAAAATTAGCCTATCAATATTGGCATTAGTCGGTATCGTTTTATTAATGTTTTTCTCGCGTAAACTATGGCATCAGTTTAGCGTGCCTGATGTTAGCTCTCAATTAAGCTACGGAATGATCTTTGTGGTTGGCTTGATTACTGGGCTACATTGTATCGGCATGTGCGGCAGTTTTGTTATTGGCTATACAGTTAAGGATGCCGAGCAAGGACGATCAGCTTATTTATCGCACCTATTATATGGTATAGGGAAAACACTTTCTTACGCCATGTTTGGCGCACTCTTTGGGTTTATTGGCTCAGTGGTTAGTATTACCCCATTTATCAGTGGTGTCAGTATTCTACTTGCTGGAATATTTTTGATTATTTTTGGGCTTAATACCCTAGGGCTATTTTCTGTATTAAAGCGCGTACGTATCAAACAGCCCGAAGCAATGGCACTTTATGCAAACCAAAAACGACGTAACTCACGCCGCCCATTCTTTATTGGTTTTTTCTCTGGTTTCCTACTAGGTTGCGGGCCATTACAAGCCCTTTATATCATGGCTGCTGGTAATGGTGATCCAGTTGAAGGCGCAAAATTTTTAGCTGCTTTTGGACTAGGCACTTTACCGGCTTTATTAGGTTTTGGTATGGCGACTCGCTGGC
>JAQRMR010000107.1 GCA_028599115.1 Methyloprofundus sp. | reverse complement strand
CACTAATACGGCAGTTATCGGGTTCATTTGATGCGCCTCTATGGGCGAAAGCTTGCGCTGAAAATAGGCTAAGGGCAAATAAGAGAGTGGAAAGTTTCATAATGATTACCTTGGGTCTAATGACTATTTATTATTATTTTTATAAAGCAGAGCGTATGCTATGTAACGCTTGCTGGTCGAGTGCAGATGTACGTTGATGTTGGTTGCATAAAGCACCTCTAAAGCCAAGGTAGTCTGCTTGTAATGGTTTTAAGCGGGCAATATCTTGTAAGCGTAGAGAGCCTGCTAAACCACATAGTAACTTATATTTTTTACTATTTTCTACAAAAGTTTGAATTTCTTTAAGTGGCATGACTTGTGTTAGCGAGCCATTTTGTTTATTCATAGTATCCAACATAACCCCGCTAAACCCTGCTTGAGCAAAGTCTTTTATAGAGTCTAAGTTAGGGTTTTGGTCGGCAAATAAAACCGCAATTAATTGTATGCCGGTTTTAGTGAGTGGCTGTAATTGCTGAATAACAGGTAGCCAGTCACCTTCAGGAAAAAAACCGATTTTAACGTAATCAACACCGGTTGCAGCCATTTTCTCGACAGCCGCAAAAATGATGTCTGCTTGCATAGGTAGGTCGCCAACTGTCGCGCTGATGGCTTTGCTTAATTCTGGGCTATTAACAATGGTACTGACTAAACTTGCTTCTAAAGCACCTAGAGCACCTAATGAAGGTTGTTTTAGGTCAATAATATCCACATTGGCTTGCTCGGCCATGATCGCTTCACTTAAGCAATTAACACTGGCTAACATTTTGTTCATAAATGCTTTGCCTTATTTAATTTTTCTTGAATAGCGCTAGTGACCCATTGCCAAGCTTCTTGTTCTCTTGGTCCCGCTGTTTTTTCAAAACCGATGCTGAGGTAGTTAAGTTCGGATTCTATTTTCTCTATAGGAAGGTGGTTAACACGACTTAATAAAATAGCCGCTTCTAAAACGGAAAACTGGGCGCGGTTAAATCCTTGAAAAGGGTGGTGTTGAACTTGGTGAATGGTTTTGCAAAATAATTTAGGACGAATTTCATCTTCTTCTACGCGTATGATTTCTACTTCGCAATGCGCTAGAGCGGCACTTAAAAAGACCCCGTTTATTTTCTCAGCAGCACTTAAAGGCCAGTCTCTATGTCCTGTTAAACAGCCGGCAAAAATACGCACATCATCACAATAATTAATAACAGCTGTACGGCTACTTAATAAATTATCTAAGGTAGTTGAGGGACGAAAAGGCAAAATAATGAACTCATCATTTTGTACATGAATTCCCATCGGTGCCAGGTGTGCTTGGCCTTCGGAATTTTGGGTGGTGATAATTGTTTCTTGGATCATTATTTTTTTAGCGTGGTGCCCGCAGGCTTAAAACTATGTAAATCAATATCTTGATTGGTGATTTTTGCTGCACAACCCCAGCTAAGGGATTGGTCTTGGTTAAAGCGCTTACCTAACTGCCATGCGGTTTCTGCGCGGGCAAGTTCCACACCCAAATAAAATGCATGACTCGCATCATTTTCAACTTGTAACTTAGGGTATAAATCAAAAGGGTCGATAGCTGAATGTAAGCCATCTCTATTATAGATATGCACGCCTTCATCACTAATCTGGATACGAAAACTAGGGTCTTTTACTTCTGCGGCAAACTCTTTTATTTCTGATAATTGATAAGGGAAGGGGCTTGGCTCATGTAATGCCATTAAATCAGGGCTGATATGCTTAGGTAAGGTATCATTTTCTTTCGCGGCATACATAATGCGGCGTGCAACATCGGCTTCTTTGATCGCACGTGTTGCATGCTGGCTAACTTCAGTTGCTAAAATGTTATTGATTTTTAGTTCGGAGCACATACCCAATAATAAAGCGTTCATACCTGCGGTATCAGCATGGGTTAATTCGGTAATATTGCCGACGCCAAACATCATTTCAATATCAGGAAATTTATTGCGCACGGCGTGGTAGCGTACGATAGAGTCAGTAAAGCCGAAGTGAATGGGATCTAAAATCGGATCGACAATAAAGGCTTTATTTTTCGCTTGTAAAGTCTCAATAACACGGTCTAAGCAAGAAATATCGGTATGATTTTCAGGGATAATAATGGGGATGGCATCGACTTCATCAGCGACCCATAAGGTTGATTCATGCAAGCTGAGCATATAATCCGCACCTGCTTTAGCGCCGCGTAATAAGTCATCTGTTTGCAAAGAATCAATGCTGACTAAAAAGCCTTCTTGTTTCAGGCCTTGAATAATGGCTTCCATATTATCAAAAGGCGTATCGGGCAAGCAGCCGATATCAATGATATTAGCGCCATTTTTTTGATAGTAGTAAGCGCGTTGTATCACTTCATCAACGCTTAAGTTAGGTGCATCAACAATTTCCGCAAAGATTTTTACATCGTAGCGACTTAAATCAACATGTAAGGCTTGTTTGCCAAAAAATAGAGGCAAATCTTTTAATTCTTCTGGGCCGCGTTCAACAGGAATGTTTAATTTTTCAGAAAGTAGTTCTAAATCACCTCGGCAGCGGCCAGGAAGAACAATGCGGTCTGCATTAAAGGTGTCTGTTAAACGCCGCGCAATCATATCTGCAGTCATTAAAGCGGCTACTTTTACGCCGATTTGATGCACGGTGTAGGTAAATTCGGGTTGCATTTTTTCTAAAATAGCACGCAGTTGTTTTTCGGCTAATTTACCGGTTAAAAAGAGTATATGCTCACTCATGATAGTTGCTGCTTGAGGGCAGTTTCGAGTTCTGAGACACTTTCAACCACAGTGGTATATTCAAAATCACGTATCTTATTGGTTGCTTCTAAATCTATTTTTCGTGGATAAACCATGACTTTTCCACTCGGTGCAGTGGTTTCCATTTCTGGCGCGATATCACAAGGGTAAACGATATTAGGAATACGGCATTTTCCTGCCTGAGAGAATAAATTAGTCACCAAAGAATCGGCAATGCCTAAAACACATTTTGCAATAGTATTAGACGTGGTTGGCGCAAGCACTAAACATTGGTAATAGTCTTTATAAAATAGGCCAACAGGTGGCGCAGAGGCGGCCTTGTCGCGGTAGACGCGTACTTTATCGCGCAAATCATTTATCTGAATGCCATACATTTTTAAGACTTCTTCACCGGCTTGGCTCAGATATAAATCGACATTATCCAAAGTGAGCATTAGCTCAATACATTCTTCAATATAATGACCAGAGCCAGTAACAGCCCATGCAATACGTGCTTGTTCCATGAATTTACTTGTTAGTTATGAGGGGAATGCACTTTTTAGTACTTCTTAAATATATCATTATTATATACGCTGGCTTACCATAGTGGCGTATTTCTTGATAATAACGGAGACGTGTGTGAGTTTATTTAATCATTTAACCCAGCCATTGATTATGGGTATTTTGAATGTAACGCCGGATAGTTTTTCTGATGGGGGGCAATTTTCCGCCGTTGATGCGGCAGTAGCGCAGGCCTGTAAAATGCTGAGTGAAGGGGTGGGCATTATTGATATTGGAGGGGAGTCTACGCGTCCTGGGTCAGAATCTGTCTCAGCTGAAGAACAGCTTAAGCGAGTGGTGCCGGTTATAAAAGCGATACGGCAAGAACTGTCAGAAACAATTGAAATTAGTATTGATACGACTTTATCTGTTGTTGCGGAAGCTGCAATACAAGCAGGTGCCACGATAATTAATGATATTTCTGGTGGGCAGCAAGATAGTGATATTTTAAGTATTGCAGCTGAATATAATGTGCCTATTATTTTAATGCACATACAAGGCAAGCCAGAGTCGATGCAAGATGCACCTGAATATGATTCAGTTGTTGCAGAGGTCTTAGCGTCTCTACAAAAATGTACTGATGCGGCTTTATCCGCAGGGGTGGCAAAACAGAATATTGCCATTGACCCCGGGATAGGTTTTGGTAAGCGTAGGCAAGATAATTTAGATTTATTGGCAAACTTAGATCAATTTGTGGCAACTGGCTTTCCGGTTTTATTAGGCACGAGTCGGAAGCGATTTATGGGGAGTATTTGCTCAGAATCTGACCCTAAGGAGCTAGTTACAGCAACAGCGACAACAACGGCTTTGGGCGTTATGCAAGGGGTGCAAATGTTTCGTGTGCATGATGTAAAAGAAAACAAACAAGCCGCTGATGTGGCGTGGGCAATTAAACAAGCAATGTAAAAGCTAGGTATGGCAGTGAGTAAAGAATAATATTCTTATGGCACAAATAGTGCTTCTTATTTTTGTAAGTCGAAAATAGGAGCACGATATGACAGAAAGAGCATTATGGGTGGCAAAAACAGGTTTAGATGCCCAGCAAACGCGAATGGCGGTGATTTCCAATAATTTAGCCAATGTGAATACCACGGGTTTTAAAAAATCACGCCCTATTTTTGAAGATTTGTTGTATCAAAATGTTCGTCAAGTCGGGGCGAATTCATCACAGGATACGGAATTACCAACGGGTCTTCAGCTGGGTTCTGGTGTTAGAGTTGTGGCGACAGAAAAGTTACATTCTCAAGGTAATATTATCCAAACAGAGAACCCATTAGATATTGCGGTTAATGGCCGTGGTTTTTTGCAGATTCTAATGCCCGATGGAGAGATTAATTATACAAGAGATGGCTCTTTTAAAATAAGCTCTACAGGCGAAATGGTAACTTCAAATGGTATGCCTTTAGAGCCAAGTATTGTCATTCCTGAGGATGCACTGAGTATTACCATTGGCCAAGATGGCACGGTAACAGCATTACAGCCAGGTGATGCAGCGCCAACACAGGTTGGCCAAATCCAAACCGTTAATTTTATTAATCCAGCGGGTTTAGAGCCAATCGGTGAAAACCTTTTTAGAGAGTCGGTTGCCAGTGATGCACCGATTATTGGTACGCCTGGAGAAAATGAGTTAGGTATTTTAATTCAAGGTAGCCTGGAGACATCGAATGTTAATGTGGTTGAAGAGCTGGTTAATATGATTGAAACTCAGCGTGCTTATGAGATTAACTCTAAAGCTATTTCAACAACAGATCAGATGCTGTCATTTGTGACTCAGCAACTTTAAGTTGCATTAAGCCAATGAAACAGTCATTCCTTATTTTTAGTTTATTGAGCGTGGTGTTAACGGGGTGTGAAACATTGCCTGATCGTGACCCAGAGTTCGCCTCTGTTCGCCCTGAAGTGCTACATAGACCGGTCAGAAAAACCGGTTCTATTTACCAATCTAATTTTGACTTACGTTTATTTGAAGACCAAGTTGCACGACGTGTAGGTGATATTGTCACCATTGTTTTTGACGAGCAAATGAAAGCCAAAAAAGATGCAGATAGCAAAATTAGCAAAAGCTCTGATATTTCAGTCACTATCCCAAAAATGTATGGTG
>JAQRMR010000106.1 GCA_028599115.1 Methyloprofundus sp. | reverse complement strand
GGTAGAAGAAGAAAAATTTGAATTTAAAGTACCTAGTTTAAGAAATGTTGCCCGTACGGCACCTTATTTACATGATGGGTCGATTGAGACATTGGGTGAAGTTGTAAAAATAATGGCTAAACACCAATTAGGAAGAATTATTTCAGAAAAAGAAACCGTAGAAATTGTTAAGTTTCTCGATAGTTTAAATGGAGAGTTAAATGCAAACTAATCGTTCTGCATCACCTTCAGAAGGTAGAAATATATTTATCATTATTGCCATCTTGATTTTAGTTATTTTTTTATATATTAAGGGCGAGGGGCTTTCTAATAGAGTACATGAGAAAATAACTAAGAATCATTCAGGTTTGGCAAATGCTAATAATTTGTCTAAAGAAGCTGTGCTAGGAATACGGCTAGGGCTTGTGCTAAATTACGATAATTGAGTTGTGCAAATGAATCAACTTATCAATATTCAAAAGGATTATATTGATGGTCTTGATTCGGAAATGCGGAAAGTTTTATTGGCTCCCCGAACTGTTTTAGCTAACTCAATTGAGCAACGCGCTAAGTTATTAGAGCAATATAAATCACATTTGGCTATTTTAAGGAATTCTATGCATTACTTTCCTTTTTTAGCAGCAGAATTTAAAGCTAAACTTCCTTTATATAATAAAAATGTTGATCTTCTAACGGATAAAGTTAATAACTCCTTATTAGCACTAGTCAACGATGGCGGTATTACTAACCGTTCAAGTGCTAAAAGTATTGATGAATTGCGTGCAGCGCGAGAAAAAGTGCCGATAGAGTTACTTCCTATCTTTGATGTACTTTTAATCCATGGCACTATTTTTATAGATAATACTAAAGAAATCGATGCGGTTATTTATAAAATAATGAATGATGAATTAACGAATAACATTCAGCAATTAGCGAATAACTATAGTGTTTTTTATACGCAAAAGGTAATCCAAGCTCGTTATTACCAGATGACTTGGGTATCGTTAGGATTAGTGATGGCATTTTTTATTGCTTATACTTTATACAGAATGTCGGTGGTGACTAGTAAGCTAGAAAAATCAGTGCGTTCATTTGACTTTCAGCAAGATGCATTAAATCAACATGCGATTGTTTCTAGTGCAGATGTTAAAGGTAATATTACCTACGTGAATGATAAGTTTTGTGAGATTAGTGGTTATTTAGAAGAGGAGTTGTTGGGTAAAAACCATCGTATTGTAAAGTCAGGTGAACATGATACTGAGTTTTTTAAAGCCATGTGGAAAACAATTGCTAAAGGAGAGGCATGGCATGGAGAAATTAAAAATAAAAATAAGCAGGGTGGTTTTTATTGGACTCGATCAACGATTGTTCCATTAATAGGCGCTGATGGTAAACCGAGTGAATATCTTTCAATTCGTACTGATATCACGGAAAGAAAACTAGCAGAAGAAAAATTAAGAGCGGAACGTCTTTTTTATAACACAATTACAGAAGCACTAGCAGAAGGTGTTTATGCGCAAGATGCTGAAGGCCGCTGTACTTACGCAAATCCAAAAGCCGAACATTTATTGGGCTACAGTTTGGCTGAAATGAAAGGCAAAAAAATACATGAACTATTGCATTACCAAGATGCACAAGGAAACCCTTTGCCTGTACAGGACTGTTGTATTTCTCAGTCCTTACTCGATAAAGCCGCTTTTCATACGGATAAAGAAGTCTTTTTTCGTAAAGATGGCAGCCAGGTACCTGTTTATGTTTCTGCTGTACCTATTTATGAAGAAGAGGAGTTGCAGGGTGGTGTGGTTGCTTTTCAGGATATAACAGCACATATCATTCAGCAAAATGCCCTAGATAAAGCGCTAAAAACAGCGAAAGCTTCAGCCATTAGTGCTGAATCTGCCAATACAGCTAAAAGTTTATTTTTAGCGAATATGAGCCATGAAATTCGTACTCCAATGAATGCTATTATTGGGATGAGTTATTTAGCATTGCAAACAGATTTAGATGAAAAACAGAAAAATTATATTAATAAAGTAAATAGTAGTGCTGAAGCCTTACTTAATTTAATTAATGATATTTTAGACTTTTCTAAAATTGAGGCTAACAAATTAGATATAGAGCATGAGCACTTTTTGTTAGATCATGTTTTAGTTGGTGTTACCGACTTGCTTTCATTGCCAGCAAGTAAAAAAGGCTTAGAGTTATTGGTTGACATAGATCCACGTGTCCCTCGTGCGTTAATGGGGGATGAGTTAAGGTTAAGGCAGTCTATTGTTAATTTTGCAAATAATGCTATTAAATTCACTGAAAAAGGTGATGTTGTTATTTCGGTTAGTTTAAAAGAACAAAAAGCTAAGCAAGTTACATTGGAATTTTCAGTTAAAGATACCGGCATTGGCATGACTGAAGAGCAAAAAAATGGCTTATTTAAAGCTTTCGCTCAAGCAGATATTTCCACCACGCGAAAATATGGCGGAACCGGATTAGGGTTTGCTATTACGGGGCAGCTTGTTAGCCTAATGGGAGGAACTGTTAGTGTTAATACTGAATTAGGAATAGGGAGTACATTTGGCTTTTGTTTAACCTTTGATGTAAGTACACAAAAAATACCAGAAAAAATTACTTATATTGATGGTGGAAGAATTTTAGTGGTTGATGATAATGAAGCCAGTCGAGAAATTATAGAAAGACAAGTTTCTGCCCAAGGCTTTGATGTCAAGATTGTTGGTTCTGGCAAACAAGCGCTGTCTCGCCTTACAGAAGCGGATGAGGTATATGATGCCATTATTATGGACTGGAAAATGCCAGGAATGGATGGTATTGAAACCTTAAGAGAGATTAATGCATTACATCTAAGCCATTCGCCTTTTGTTATTATGGCAACAGCCTATGATAGTCATGACCTTGAAAATGAGTTGGATGAACAAGGGTTAGTTGCTGCGAATATTTTAACGAAACCTTTTAGTGCGTCTGCCTTATGGGATGTATTAAATTCTTGTTTAGGCAGCGTAGAAACTACTAAGAAAATAGTTGAGCAACAACCTACAAAGAATGAACCCCCTTCGCTAAAAGGGGTGCATGTATTATTAGTAGAGGACAACCAGTTTAATCAAGAGTTAGCATTAAAATTATTAGAAATGCGGGGTATGACAGCAGATCTTGCAGAAAACGGGCGTGAAGCGATTGAGTTAGTGGCTAAAAAGACGCATTATGATATTGTTTTGATGGACTGCCAAATGCCTATAATGGATGGGTATACAGCAACTCAGAAAATCAGAGCGGAATGGGGGGATGATTTGCCGATTATCGCTATGACTGCCAATGTTATGGCGGATGATATTGAGCGTGCTAAAAACTCGGGTATGAATGACCATATTGCTAAACCCATTAATGTTGAAGTAATGATGGCGACAATTGCAAAGTGGGCTTTAAAGAAAGGTACGACTAAGGTTGATATGGAACTTGATAGCTTGAAAATGGAGGACACTGAAAGTGTCGTTAATAATAATGATCATCATCATGCAGTAACAATGAATGCACACCTTAATATTCAAGCAGGCTTGCAAATGTTAGGTGGTAATCAAGAATTATTTATTCGTTTATTAACACGATTTAAAGAAAATTTTTCTGGAGCCGTTGTTGAGCTATCAGGTTTATTGGAGGCTAAGCATATTGAAGAGGCGACACGCTTAGCACATACAATTAAAGGTACCTCTGCTAATATAGGCACTGTTTCTTTACATAAGCTGGCCGCAAAAATTGAAAAATACTGTCATGCGCAAGAGATTAAACAAGCGCAAAACTTACTGCCTGATATTGAAGACTCTTTAACAAAAGTGTTAATGGAAGTTGATGTTTTTTTAAGTGAGCATATAACTAATGAGGAAGAAGGCATAAATTTGAAAAATGAAGTTTCTTCTGAAGAATTTAATAAGCAATTGCAAGCAGTGAGAGATAATTTGGAGAATTATGATTCTAATTCAGAGTCTTCTTTTTCTCAATTATTAAGTATTGTTATGGTAGAAAAAGAAAGGCAGCAATTAAAGAAAGTCGCCATTGCAATTGAGGCTTATGATTTTGAACAAGCACTCGTAGAGTTAAATGACTGCTACCCGGAGCAAGGATGAACAATAGTAAACGAGCCGTTATTTTAGCGGTTGATGATGCACCTGAGATACTCGATATTATTAAAGACACATTATCTGCTGAGTATGATATTAAATTAGCAACGCGGGGGGAAGTGGCACTGAAAATTGCGGAGAAGCAGCAGCCCGATTTAATTTTATTAGATGTGATGATGCCGGGGATTGATGGCTATGAGACCTGTAGAGAGTTAAAGAAAAACCCTAAAACGAAACATATCCCTATCATTATGGTGTCGGCAGGCTCTAAAACCAATGATGAATTAGTGGGGCTAGAGGCAGGAGCCATTGATTATATTACTAAACCTATTTCCACGGTTATTTTATCAGCGCGAGTTAAGAATCAATTATTATTGCTATCAACAAGAAGAGAGCTGGAGCAGGCGCATAATAAAATCACCCTAGAACGTGAGGGCTTAGAACAAATTGTTCTTAAGATGCGCTCAAATAGTGAGTTTGACAGTAAAAATATTCGTTATTCTTCTAAATCTGCAGAGGTAAATAGTGGTGATTTGTTGTTATCAGCTTTTACGCCTGATGGCAGACAGTATACGGTTGTTGCCGACTTTACGGGGCATGGGTTGCCTGCGGCTATTGGGAGCCCGTTAGTAACTTATATTTTTTATGCACGTGTAAAGGCGGGTGTTGCTTTAAGTGACATTATTGCAGAAATGAATAGTGTCTTAAAAAACCTATTGCCCACACATATTTTTATGGGACTACTAGGGGTAGATACTTCGGAAGACAGGAAAGATATTAAGCTGTGGAATTATGGCATGGAAGATATATTACTGCATAATTCTGATGATAGTTGGAGTGAGCTTACTTCCAAAAATTTGGCGTTAGGTATTTTGAGTGATATTGATGGCACTGCACATTATGAATTGTCATTCAATGAAGTACAGAACATTTACTTATTAACAGACGGTATAACTGAAGCAGTAGATGTGGAAAATAGTGCTGAAATGTATGGTGTTGAGCGATTGAAAGAGGCGTTAGTAAAAAATAAAGCAGCCAAGCAATCATTAGATGAATTATTAAATACTATTAGCTTATTTGCGAATACACCGGATGATTTTGATGATATGACCTTATTAGAGTTGAGTTAATTATGATGAATACTGCTGGGCTTAATGACTTGCAAACAGTATTAGTGGTTGATGATACGCTTGCCAATCTTGATTTATTAAAAGAGTTGTTGGCTCCTACCTATACCGTGAAAATTGCAACATCTGGAGAGCTAGCTTTAAAAATTATTGCTAAGCAAGCGCCTGATATTATTTTACTAGATGTCATGATGCCTGGTATGGATGGCTATGAAGTCTGTAAATATCTAAAATCTAAGAGTGAAACTGAGTATATTCCGGTTATATTTGTAACCGCAATGGTAGAAGCACAGAATGAGCAATTTGGCTTTGATTTAGGTGCGGTGGATTATATTACTAAGCCAATAACACCAGCAATAGTACTCGCCAGAATTAAAGCGCAGTTAGCGTTAGCAGATCAGCAGCGCGCTAGTGATCAGCAAGTAGAAAAAAGGACGGAGGAGTTGGCTAAGAGCCAAAAAGATGCCATTACTATGCTGGGTAAAGCGGGGCATTATAATGATAAGGATACCGGCGGACATATTTGGCGTATGGCACAATATTCCTCTGCTTTAGCGAGGGCTGCGCAGTGGTCTGTTGAGCAATCTCAGTTATTAGAGCTTGCTGCACCGATGCATGATACGGGGAAAATTGGTATTCCTGATGCTATTCTTAAAGCCCCGAGAAAGCTAACAGCTGAGGAGTGGGAGGTAATGAAAACACACGCTGAAATTGGCTATGGTATTTTATCCGTGAGTGAGACGCCTTTATTTCAAATGGCTGCTGAAGTGGCTTATGGGCATCATGAAAAGTGGGATGGTAGTGGTTACCCTAGAGGCTTGAAAGGGGAGGACATTTCTGAGGCTGCACGAATTGTGATGATAGCGGATGTATTTGATGCATTAACGATGTCTCGGCCATATAAGGATGAGTGGAATACGGATAGAGCTTTTGATATTTTAAAAAAAGATTCAGGCAGCCATTTTGATGAACGATTAGTCGATTTATTTATTTCAATTAAGCCTGAAATTTTAGAGATTAAAGCGTACTGGGATAGCAAACCAGCGGATTAGGTTTAAACTGAGACTATTTGCATTGTATTTATTCAGTAGTTACGGAACAGGCATGATGCAGTCCTAGTATTGTTCTTTGTAAACAAAAAGTGCTTATTTATTTTTTAAACCACGACTACTTTCCCTACCTTGAACTTTAGAAAAATTAGTATTGTTTAGTGTGGCATTGGTAAAATTAGCATCTGAAATTCGCGTTGATGTTAAATCAGAACCTGTTAAATTCGCTTTTGTAAAATTAGCAGCGGTTAAGTCACTAGAGAGTAAATTTACATTTGTTAGCTTTGCACTGCTTAAATTGGCAAAGCGCAGTGTACTGCGACTTAAATCGGCATTATTTAAATTAGCATTGCTTAAATTGACTTTATTTAAGCTAACCCGCATTAAGCCCATCGGCTGATTTTTCATATCAGCACCCCATTTTGCATTGCTTAAATTAGCAAAGCGCATATTGGAATTGTCTAAATTGGCAATAACACGGCTATTACTAAAATTAGTATAGCTCAGGTTAGAGCGCATCATGCTGACACCAAAAATACTAACCTTAGAAAGGTCTGCGTGAGAAAGGTTGACGCCAACCATAACCGTTAAATCTAAAACCAGCCCTGATAAATTACTGTAACTTAAATTGGCGCCGCGTAAGTCTGCGCCCCATAAATCCGCATGGCGAAAATCTAACTTGGAGAGGTTTAGTTCTTTTAAGTCTTTACGTCTTAAGTTGGCAGGTTTATTTTTAGTGGCTTGTTTTAAAAGTTCAATTACTTGCTCGCGATTTAAATCAGCGGCATAGCTATAGTTAGGTAAGCTTAAAACTAATAATAAACTAAGTTTTTTGAGTGCATTCATAAGTACTTACTTAAAAAGTAGAGTTTAAATTAAAATAGGCCAAGCTGAACTTGAGCGACTTCAGACATCATGTCGCGTGACCAAGGTGGGTCTAATACAATTTCGACATTAACCGTGTCTACACCCTTTAATGCACGAATTGACTTCTCAACATCACCCTGAATAACAGGGCCCATGCCGCAGCCAGGGGCTGTTAGTGTCATCATGATATGCACGGAATTTTTATCATCACCTAAGTTTTCAACATGACAGTTATAAACTAAGCCAAGATCGACAATATTGACAGGAATTTCTGGATCATAGACAGTTTTCATGACTTCCCAGCAATTTTTTTCAACAGCAGTCGCATCTGTTTCTGATACTAAAGTTTTAAGCTCATGAACTTCTTTACCTAAAGCATCGGCATCGGTGCTGGAAATTCTGACCATGTGTCCGTGATCAGTGACGACGGTGTAGTTATTACCGAGTGCTTGGTGAATGGTAACTTCTTTACCTTTGCTTAATGTGCCGTGATTCCCATCCGGAATAAGGACGACATTGACGTCACGGGTTAAAGTAATGATTTCTCTTTCTGACATAGTTTTATAAATTAAAGGTTCTTGCGTCAATAACTTGCCCGGTAACACCGATACTTTTATCGCTAAATAAGTAAAGGTAAGCAGGGGATATCTCAGTCATTTCAGGGAGTTGTTCTTTGTTTTCTGCTGGAAATGCTTTTTTTCTTAATGGTGAATTAACAGGGCCTGGAATTAAGGTGTTAACCCGAATTTTGTTAGCAGCCTCTAATTCATCGGCTAAAATTTTGGCATAACTTTCTAGTGCGATTTTGGATACGGCATAAGCACCTGAATACGCTTTTGCTTTACGAGCATGTGAATCGCTAGTAAAAACAATGGAAGCATGTTCAGCTTTTTCTAATAAAGGTAAAAGGACTTGGGTTAATAAGAACGGCGCGTTCAAATTAACATTAATGGTGTGTCCCCATGCCATTGTTTTGTGTAATGATAATGGTGCGAAACTATTAAATTCATTGGCGGAATGTAAAATACCGTTGAGTTGGCCAAAATTTTCTTCGATTGCATCGGCCATTTCATGGTATTGAACTTCAGTCGCACCTGCTAAATCAAAAGGGTAGAGGATGGGTGTTGGCGATTTGCTATCAACAATGGCATCATAAACTTGCTCTAGTTTGGCAATGTTTTTATCTAATAAGATCAGTGTTGCACCTTGTTCAGCTAAAGCAAGGGCAGCCATGCTACCTAGCCCGCCACCAGCACCAGTGATAAGAATAGTTTGCTTACTTAAAGGCATGAGTATAAGTTTTTATCCAATCTAGAATTTGTAAAGGGTGCTCGATTAAAATATCAGCCCCCCAGCTTTCAGGCGTATCATCCGTCTTTAAAAAACCATAAGTTGCGGCAAATGTTTTCATATTGACATGATTTCCGGCAGTGATGTCATGTTGCGCATCGCCAATATAAAGAGATTGCTTAGCAGGTACGCCAGTTTGTAAACAGGCTTCCAGCATAGGCTGAGGGTGAGGTTTACTGTGCGCGGTGGTATCGCCACAAATAAGGCAAGCTGTTCGCTCTGATAAATTTAAAGCTTTCATAAGAGGAATGGCAAGTCGTTCTCGTTTGTTAGTTACGATCCCCCAAGGAATATTATGTTGCTCTAGTGTTTCTAAAACAGTGAGCATTCCTTCGTAGGGGCGCGTAAAGTCAGCAATATGATTTTCATAATATTCAATTAACCACTCTAAAATCTGATTTTTAGTTGTGTCATCCGTGTCTTTAGGGACGGATTGTTCAATCATAGCCAAAGCACCATAAGAGATGAAAGGTGTAATTTCATCATGGGCTACGCTAGTAAAACCAAAATGCGATAATGATTTATTCAGGGCTGTAATTAAATCAGGCGCGGTATTTAATAAGGTACCATCCAAATCAAAAAAAACAGCAGCTAAGATAAAATTTTCGGGCATCTTGGTCTATTCAGGGCGCTTATAGGCTGCAATATAGTTGATATCAATATTTTTACCCAAGCTAAAAGCTTTGGTTAATGGGTTGTATTGAATACCAATCATATCGACTAGTTCTAAACCTGCATTACGTGCAGATTGGCTAAGCTCAGAAGGTTTGATAAATGTTTTGTAATCATGCGTGCCAGCAGGTAGCATTTTTAAAACATGCTCAGCAGCAACAATTGCCATTAAATAGGCTTTAGGCTGGCGGTTGAGTGTAGAGAAAAAGACATAGCCACCAGGCTTAACCATTTTTGCACACGCTGCGATCACAGAGCCTGGTTCAGGAACGTGTTCTAGCATTTCCATGCAAACGACATGATCAAAGCTTGCTGCTTCAGCATCCGCAAGGGATTCGGCGCTAATTTTTATATATTTTGCACTAGAGCCTGACTCTAAGCCGTGTAAATCGGCGACATCAAGTAGTTCTTGGCTAAGGTCAATACCGGTAATATCTGCGCCTTTGTTAGCAAGTCCTTCAGTCAGGATTCCACCACCGCAGCCGACATCAACCATTCGCTGGTCTTGTAAGGCAATAAACTGTTGTATGAAACTAATACGCAGCGGGTTGACGTCATGTAGAGTTTTAAACTCGCCATTTCTATCCCACCAGCGCTCAGCTTGAGAGCCAAATTTATTAATTTCGTGTAGATGTACGTTTTCAGTGCTCATAATGTTTAGGAAACCTATGGGTTTTTGGCTATTCTATACTAAAATAGTAGGTTATTAAAGTTGCTAAATTTTGTGTGCCTAGCGATATCAATAAACGATGTGATTAATGGCGGTATAATAGCATTTTTTGATGACAAATTTTAGAGTGTTGTGGGACGAATAGCGATTTTTACGGATGATTCGGGCTGGCATGGCAAGCAATTAAGCCTTTCTTTTGCGGCGAGAGGCTATGCAGCAACTTATGTTTCCTTAACGGAATGCAGAATTCAATTACAAGAGCAGTGCTTACCTTTATATATACCCCATTTTGAAGAGGCCTTACCAGATGCTGTGTTTGTGCGCGGTGTTCCTGGAGGCTCATTAGAAGAAGTAGTGCTTTACTTAGATGTGCTGCATGCGCTAAAAATCATGGGGATTCCTGTTTATAATGATGGGCATGCAATCGAGCGTAGTGTTGATAAAGGAATGACTAGCTTTTTATTGCAACATAAACAACTACCTACGCCACAAACGTGGGTGCTTCGTGATCGTGAAGAAGCCTTAAAAATTGCTGAGCAAGAATTAGCGCAGGGCTACCAACTTATTAGTAAGCCCATTTTTGGTTCACAAGGCGAGGGAATTAGACGAATAGAAAAAATGACGGATTTACTTTGGCTAAGCCACAGTCAAGGTGTGTATTATTTGCAGCGATTTATAGATTGTGCAGGTGAAGGTTATTCAGATTGGCGCGTTTTTGTTGTTAATGGAGTCGTTATTGCCACAATGCAGCGATGTGGTGTGCACTGGCTTAATAATGTAGCTAGAGGTGCGAGCTGTGTTCAGCAGCAAGCTAGTGAACAAATGGCCGATATTGCGATTAAAGCGACAGCCGCATTGCAAATGAACTATGCAGGTGTGGATATTATTTGTATGCAAGATGGTGGCTACCAAGTGATTGAGGTCAATAGTATTCCTGCGTGGAAGGGATTAGAGAGTGTCTGTGGCATTAAAGTTGCAGATATTTTGGTGGATGATTTGTTAGCTCAGCTCAAATAATTTAAAGGTTTATAGAGAAAGTACATGTTAAATCAACAACAATTAAGTGATGCATATCAGCATGCTTGTGAAGTAGAGCTACAAGCATTTAAACCGGGGAATGTGAGTATTTATGCTGATGGGCATGATATGACGGTTGAAGATTTCCGTGTGAGTGCTAAAAAAAGTGCCTTACCTTTAACTAATCAGGCATATTCATTAGGTGAGCGAATTTATTATGCAGTCAAAGCAACGCGTGAAGCAGTGGGCTGCAATACGAATTTAGGGATTATTCTACTGGCTGCACCGTTAATCATAGCAGCTGAAAAATGTGTGACGCAGCAAGACTTAAGAGAACAGTTAGCACTCGTTCTGAATAATACAACAATGGCAGATGCTGACTGGGTTTTTCAAGCAATTTCACTTGCTGCGCCAGGTGGTTTGGGCAGTTCTAATGAGCAGGATGTAGCGGAAGCTGCTAGTATTACACTAAAGGACGCGATGCAGTTGGCAAGTAAACGAGATAGAATTGCCCTGCAATTTGTGACAGATTATAAAGATATTTTTGATTTTTTAATTTTAAGGTATAATAGCGCGTTCAATCGGTGGGGTGATACGGGCTGGTCAGCGGCAGCAATATTTGCGGCAATGTTGGCTAAATATCCTGATAGTCATATCGAACGAAAATACGACAATCTTCACACTAGGATGGTGATGGATACGATGGCTTTGGTTGACGATAAGCTATCTGCAACAGAAAGACCTGAGCAATTAGAGGATTATCTGCGTAATGTAGATACCGAGTTCAAGTCTGCTGGAATTAATCCAGGGACAACAGCGGATTTAACTGTAATAACTGTTTTAGTGGCAACATTACAGCAATTATTTAGTTAAATTAAGTTGTTTGGCTTATGAGTCGTTGTCATCCAATAAATTGAAGTATTAGGGGACATTTTCAATGTCAATTTTAGATAAAGTTTTTTCATTTTTTTCTGAGGATAAAAGTAACATGGCTAAAATCAATAACTTACGCGTAGGTGAATCTTTAAACGGCGACGGAAACGAAGTTGCTCACATTGACTTAATGATTGGACCTCGTGGTTCAGCTGCTGAGTCTGCATTCGCTAACTGCTTAACAAACAACAAAGATGGTTTTTCTAGCCTTCTAGCTGTTGTTGCTCCTAACCTTATGGTTAAGCCTGCAACTGTTATGTTCAACAAAGTAACTATCAAAGGTTCTAAGCAAGCAGTTCAAATGTTCGGCCCTGCACAACGTGGTGTTGCAATGGCTGTTGCTGATTGTGTTGAAGATGGAACAATTCCTGCAGACGAAGCTGATGATTTATTCATCTCTGTTGGTGTTTTCATTCACTGGATGGCTGAAGATGATGCTGCAATCGAGAAAAACAACTACGATGCAACTAAAGCTTCAATCAAAAATGCTGTAGCTGGTACTCCAACTGCTGCTGAAGTTGTTGCACAAAAAGCAACTGCTGAGCATCCATTTGCTGCAAACAACGTATAAGTTAATAGCGATTTTTTAAATCGCTTTAGGTTACACTGAGTTTAAGAAAATGCCTCGATTTATCGGGGCATTTTTTTGCCTGCTGGTTAGGGTTTTACAGAAAGCCTATGTTAATAATGATTAGGCAAAACAGTTTTACAGCATTAGAGCCGTAAGTTTATGTAATTTTTGGCTTGTAAGGCGCGCATCGCGCCCCTTTTTATCGCTATTATTTATTTAAAAGGCTTTTTAAATCTGCGAATGGATTATGCGCACCACCATCATTAGACTGCGCATCTTTTTTTAGATTTTCAAAGCGCATTTCTTCATATTTTGAATGTTCATTGTCATGACAGTAAAGGCACAATAGCTCCCAGTTGCTCCCATCGGCCGGGTTGTCATCATGATCATGATTTTTGTGGTGTACTGTTAATTCCTGTAAGTTTTTATTATCAAATTCACGAGTACAGCGACCACAAACCCAAGGGTACATTTTTAAGGCTTGTCCTCGGTAAGTTTTTTCTCGATCTGTCTGGTGTTTACGTGCATCGGCGACTAAGCGGTCAGAGGCACTGAGTGTATTTTGGTTTGCCATATGAGTAATTTGGTAGTTGCTTGTTAGAGGGTAAGGTTAATATTTGCTTTCTATGATTCCGCCACCTAAACAAACATCTCCATCGTAAAAAACAACAGACTGTCCGGGAGTAATGGCTCTTTGTGCTTCTTGGAAGATAACTTTTATTTTGGTATCTGAAAGTGGAATAATTTCACAGGCTTGATCGGATTGACGGTAGCGTGTTTTTGCCGTGCAGTTAACATTTTGCGTTAAAATTTTATTATTGCACCAGTCCAGCTGACCAGCCTCTAGGTTTTTATGTAGCATAAGAGGGTGATAATGGCCTTGGCCTACAATTAAGCGATTATTATCGAGGTCTTTTTCTAGCACATACCAAGGCTCATCGGGTGCGTTTTTAACGCCACCAATACCCAGGCCTTGGCGCTGTCCTAAGGTGTAATACATTAAACCAGAATGTTTACCTATATATTGGCCCTCAGGTGTAACCATATCGCCCGGTTGATGAGGTAAGTAGCGTTGTAAGAATTCTTTAAATTTGCGCTCACCAATAAAGCAAATCCCGGTGCTGTCTTTTTTCTGGTGATTAGCAAAACCACATTTTTCTGCAATTTTTCTAATTTCAGTTTTATGCAAATCTCCAATGGGAAATAAAGTTTTTGACAGCGCTTTTTGCCCTAAGGTATAAAGAAAATAGCTTTGTTCTTTGCTAGGGTCTAAACCTTTTAATAATCGGTATTCGTCATTCATACAGTCTATGCGTGCATAATGTCCTGTTGCTATATATTCAGCGCCAAGATCATCAATAGCATAGTCTAAAAAAGCTTTAAATTTAACATGTTTATTACATAATATATCGGGATTTGGTGTGCGTCCTGCTTTGAATTCGGATAAAAAAACCTCGAAGACATCATCCCAGTATTCACTAGCAAAATTAACCGTTTTTAATTCGATTCCTAGTGTGTCGCAAACTTGTTGTGCATCGGCAAGATCAGTAATCGCTGTGCATTCATCAGTGCCGTCATCTTCATCCCAGTTTTTCATGAAAACACCGGTAACTTGATGTCCTTGTTCTAGTAATAAGGCTGCGGTAACGGATGAATCAACACCGCCAGACATTCCGACAATAATATTTTTACGCATTTAATCTTGATCTAAAAAAGTTTTTAATAACGAAAGAGGATGGCGTTCGCCAGCAAGATACTGGTCTATTGTAGTTAAGACTAATGGGCTGCGTAACTTGGATTTTTTTGCAGCGATTTCATCGCGTGTTAGCCAGTGAGTTGCAATAATGCCGTCATCTAATTCTTGGTTAGCTTGAAAATCATTACATCCTCCGACAAAGCAAACACGTAAAAAGCTGGATGCATCAGGTTGCTTTCGCCAGAGCTGAATAGAGGTTATATATTCAGGCGTAAATGTCCAGGCAGTTTCTTCATTGACTTCACGTTTAACGGCAGCAATTAAACTTTCGCTAGGCTCTAAGTGCCCTGCGGGCTGGTTAAAGGCTAGGCCATTTGAAGTTTCTTCTTCGACGAGAAGAAAGTGTTGATCGCGCTCAATAATCGCGGCAACAGTAACATGAGGTTTCCAAACCATAGTGTTCCTAAATCAGTTGTAAAAAATGGCTGTCGTATTAACAAATAAAAGCTATTATACAAGATTGTATTGATTTTTAGGTTATGGCCTCCAGATTAATTTTGTCTTAATAGATTTATAAGTGTGAAATAATGAGTGAATTGGATCAATCTAGTGAGTATGACGATGATACCGCGGTAGAAGAGGCGCCAGCTAAATTAAAAAGGCCGCCATTATATAAAGTTGTTTTGCTAAATGATGATTTCACACCAATGGATTTTGTGATTGAAATATTAATGGATTTCTTTGCGATGACAGAAGAGCAGGCAACTCAAGTGATGCTGCATGTGCATACAAAAGGGGTGGGCATTTGTGGTGTTTTCTCTAAGGATGTGGCTGAAACCAAAGTAGAGATTGTCAATAGTTATGCGCGCGAAAATCAGCACCCTTTAATGTGTGCAATGGAAGAGGCATAGGAGTTAATATGTTAAGTAAAGACCTTGAAGCAACATTAAATTTAGCGTTTGTGGAGGCTCATGAAAAGCGCCATGAATTTATTACGGTTGAACATTTATTGCTGGCTTTATTGGAAAATGATAGCGCCGCTAAAGTGTTAACTATTTGTTCCTGCGATTTGCGTTTATTAAGAGCTGAATTAACGCAATTTATTGATGAAACGATTAGTTTGACTGCTGCTGATACGCATAGAGAAACACAGCCTACATTAGGTTTTCAGAGAGTTTTGCAGCGTGCAGTTTTTCATGCGCAATCATCTGATAAACAAGAGGTAAATGGTGCTGATTTACTCGTAGCACTATTTAGTGAGCAGGATTCGCATGCCGTTTATTTGTTAAGTCAACAAGATATTACACGTTTAGATATTGTTAATTACTTATCTCATGGTGAGGAAAGTGAGCTTGCAGCTGAGCAGATTGAAGAGGGGGTAACTCCTGCGCAAGCTGAAGTAGAATCGCCGCTGGAAAAATATACCACCAATTTAAACCAAGAGGCGCTAGCTGGAACGATTGATCCGTTAATTGGGCGCGGTCTGGAACTAGAGCGAACCGTGCAGGTTTTATGTCGGCGGCGCAAAAATAACCCATTGTTAGTGGGTGAGGCGGGTGTCGGTAAGACAGCCATTGCTGAGGGCTTGGCAAAGAAAATAGTTGAAGAGGATGTTCCAGAGATATTAAGTGATTGTGTTATTTATTCTTTAGATTTAGGCAGCTTAGTCGCTGGAACTAAATATAGGGGGGATTTTGAAAAGCGTCTTAAAGCGTTAATGAATCAACTAAAGAAAGACAAAAAAGCCATTTTATTTATTGATGAGATTCATACCATAATCGGAGCAGGTTCAACTTCTGGCGGTGTAATGGATGCTTCTAATTTGATTAAACCTGCGTTGGCTTCAGGTAGTTTGCGCTGTATTGGCTCGACGACTTATCAAGAATATCGAGGCATCTTTGAGAAGGATCATGCTTTAGCTCGCCGCTTTCAAAAAGTGGATGTGATTGAGCCTTCTATTGATGAAACATTTCAAATTTTAAAGGGTTTAAAAAGCCGCTTTGAAGAGCATCATGAGCTTAAATATAGTGTTGAAAGCTTACGTATTGCGGCTGAATTAGCCGCGAGACATATTAATGATCGATTTTTACCTGATAAGGCAATTGATGTCATTGATGAGGCCGGTGCGAAGCAGCGATTATTGCCGGAAGGTGAAAGAAATACCTTAATTGATGTCAATGCGATTGAGGAAGTGATTGCGCAAATTGCTCGTATTCCTGAAAAATCTGTTTCTACTAAAGATCAGGATAAGCTCAAAAATCTTGAGAAAAATTTAAAAATGTTGGTATTTGGGCAGGATGATGCGATTTCCGCCTTAACAACTGCGATTAAATTGTCGCGTGCCGGTTTAAGGGATGCAGCAAAGCCGATTGGTTCATTTTTGTTTTCTGGCCCAACTGGAGTGGGGAAAACTGAAGTGACTAGGCAGTTAGCTAAGCAGTTAGGAGTGGAGTTAATTCGCTTTGATATGTCTGAGTATATGGAATCGCATACCGTATCGCGTTTAATTGGTGCACCGCCAGGGTACGTAGGATATGACCAAGGTGGCTTACTGACAGAGCAAGTGAATAAGCACCCTTATGCGGTTTTATTGTTAGATGAGCTGGAAAAGGCACACTCTGATGTATTTAATCTTTTATTGCAGGTGATGGATCACGGCACGTTAACTGATAATAATGGTAGAAAAGCCGATTTTAGAAATATTATCTTAGTTATGACGACTAATGCGGGAGCTTTAGAGGGAAGTAGAGCATCAATCGGTTTTACTAAGCAGGAGCATTCGACTGATAGTTTGCGTGCGGTAGCAAAGACATTCTCACCTGAATTTAGAAATCGTTTAGATTCTTTGATTCAGTTTAAATCGCTGGATATTTCAGTTGTTGGGCACGTGGTTGATAAGTTTATTTTTGAACTAGAGACTTTGTTATTAGCAAAAGATGTGAGTTTAACATTGGATGCAGGAGCTAGATTGTGGTTGGCCGAGCATGGGTGTGACCCTAAAATGGGCGCGCGACCAATGGCGAGGTTAATTCAAGAAAAAATTAAAAAGCCACTCGCAAATGATTTGTTATTTGGAGATTTGGAAAAAGGTGGGCACGTTAATATAACGGTTAAAGAGGGTGAGCTAGCATTTACTATAAAAAGTAAGGAGCTAGATCAAGCCGAATTGACTGACTAAGGGGGGGTTAAGTAAGCCGCTTAGGCGGCTTTACTTATGATAAAGCGAATACGTAAAGAAATATTAGCGCATACGGAAAGTAATTCGACCTTTTGTTAAGTCATAAGGTGTCATTTCAACTTTTACTTTATCACCGGTTAAAATACGAATGTAATGTTTACGCATTTTTCCAGAAATATGAGCGGTAATAGTGTGGCCGTTTTCTAGCTCCACTCTAAACATAGTGTTAGGAAGTGTTTCGGTAATTGTACCGTCCATTTCAATTTGATCTTCTTTTGCCATCTATTGCTTTCTCTAAAAGGTATAAATCTTGCCAATCATAACAGTTATAAAAGTAGAAATATACAGTGGTGTTATGTAGGAAAATATTAGACCTACCTATTTTTGTTTAATTTATTTGTCCTATTGCTTTAATAGGCTATTGTCTTTCTAAGCTTTAAACTATGAGTGGCAGTGTTTAACTGCCACTCATGCTTAGCTTTAATTTTCCGATGAGCTAGTTTCTACTTCAGGTTTTGATGTTTCTTTAGCTTTATGTTCGGTGATTTTTTTTTCATAATCAGCCGCATAAGAAGACTTTTCAACGTTAACACTGCTTGGACTTAAAGATTTGCTGTTAGTTGGCGCACTTTCCGTTTTAGCTGGAGTGTTATTAGGTTTATCCGCTACATTCGCATGCTTGTTAGAATTGCCATTTTTTGCTTCTCTAGGTTTCCTGTTGCGGTGATTGCGGTTGTTGCGTTTTTGCTGGTTTCTTTCCTTGTTCTCAGTTGTCTTTTTATCCTGATTTTTATTTGCTTGTTCAGGATTTGTTTGTTCTTGAGCTTTATTTTTATTTTCTTCTGCTGGCTTTCTATTCTGTGAGCCGTGCCTTTTATTTCTGTTTTGCGGGTTTCTATTTCTATTTCGGTTGTTGGGGTTTTTCCGAGTGTTGTTAGTTTTCTCAGGTGTTGGTGCGGCCACTTTTTCTGGAGCAGGTTCAACTTCAGTTGAGCTAACTAGCTTGCTCCAAAAACGACTAATTAAACTAGCAGACGTTTTTTTGTTTTGTACTGGGGCAGGCGCATCAGGAAGAAATTCTTTAATGGCTGCTCGTTCAATTTTAGGGGTAGATTGAGCGGCAAAGGTAGGAACGCTGGCTTCTTCTTTCTTTATTTGTGCATAGCTTGCACTTTCAACAGAGCCTTCTTCATCTTTAGACTTAATGCGTTCAATTGTGTAAGCAGGTGTTTCAAGGTGCTTACAAGGTAGAACAATAATATGAACATTTAAGCGTGATTCAATTTGGTCTATAGAAGGGCGCTTTTCATTGAGTAAGAAAGTTGCACATTCAATAGGTAGGTGAGCAATAACCTTATCAGTCCCAGACTTCATTGCTTCTTCTTCTAGTATGCGTAATACCGATAAAGCAACAGACTCTACGTTACGAATTTCACCTTGGCCATTACAGCGAGGGCAAGTTAACTGTGTTGTATCACCTAAAGATGGGCGTAAGCGTTGGCGTGACATTTCTAATAAGCCAAAGCGCGAAATACGACTTGTTTGCACCCGAGCGCGGTCAATTTTTAATGCATCACGAATTCTATTTTCAACGGCACGTTGATTTTTATTTGCCAGCATGTCAATGAAATCGATAACAAAAAGTCCACCTAAATCACGCAGCCTTAATTGACGTGCAATTTCATCAGCCGCTTCAAGGTTGGTGTTTAATGCGGTTTCTTCAATATCATGGCCTTTCGTCGCACGGGCTGAGTTAATATCAATTGAGGTTAGTGCTTCAGTGTGATCAATCACTAACTCACCACCAGAAGGTAGCGCTACGCTGCGACTGTAAGCGGTTTCAATTTGGGATTCGATTTGATAGCGATTAAATAAAGGCACACTATCATCATAAAATTTAGCTTTATTTAAGTAGTGCGGCATCACTTGTTTTAAGAAGTTGCTCACTAACTTAAATGATGACTCTTTGTCGATAAGAATTTCATCGATATCGGCACGTAAATGATCACGTAGTGCGCGAATGATAACGTTGCTTTCTTGGAAAATAAGGAATGGGTTGCTTTGCTCTTTTGAAGAGCGATCAATGGCTTCCCATAATTGCAATAAATAATTTAAATCCCACTGCAATTCTTCGGTACTTTTGCCACAGCCTGCAGTACGCACAATAAGGCCCATACTTTCAGGAACCGTTAGGCCATCCATTGCATCACGCAATTCATTGCGTGTTTCGCCTTCTATACGACGAGAAATTCCGCCTGCTTTAGGGTTGTTTGGCATAAGAACTAAGTAAGTTCCCGCTAAACTAATATAGGTGGTTAATGCTGCACCTTTATTGCCGCGCTCTTCTTTTTCAATTTGGACAATAACTTCTTGCCCTTCTTTAAGGCGTTCTTTAATTTTTGCACGGCTAAGTGTTAAATCATCGGAGTTAACGGCTGTTGGAGAGACTTCTTTTAAAGGTAAAAATCCATGCTTATCTGCACCATAGTTAACGAATGCAGCTTCTAAGCTGGGCTCTATACGAGTGATAACCCCTTTGTAAATATTAGATTTTTTTTGTTCTTGTGAAGGATGTTCAATGTCAAAATCATAAAGTTTTTGACCATCTACTAATGCAACACGCAGTTCTTCAGCCTGCGTTGCGTTGATCAGCATTCTTTTCATTTTCTAGTCCTTAAGTGTAACCCTGTATTTATTAATACCTTTTGCAATGATGTATTCAGTGCTTTTGTGGACTGATAGCTTTTAAAAATGTGCTGACACACTTTAAGTTCCTTAAACATCTGCGATAAGGTATTAAATATTTCCGTGCAAAAATGACATTAAATCTCATTGTGAGTATTTACAGTACTAGATTGTTATTGAACACATGTTCAGGAGCTTGATCGCTCTACTGGTGTATAGCTAACAGAATGTCTAGGTATTTATGCCTTTAATACAGGGTGATTGCATCGCTTGTCATGGGCCGAGCGACAAAAACCCAAAATTTGGTTCTAGTATTAACATTGATGACTACAGCTTACTTTATGTTAATGAAAGCTTGTGTAAGTATCGTTGTTCTATAACGACTACTTCATAAAACAGTTAAGTTTTAATTTATTGTTAATTCATAGCTAGAACTTGTAAATTATAACCTGTTATAAGCGCTAATGTAATTAACTTATGGTTTGTAGAGATAATTTCTACTATTATAGAGACATGAAAGCAGAAGCTAGTGAAAATTTATTACAAGTACAGTTAATTGAAGTTACCGATGCGCAGGAAGGACAGCGTTTGGATAATTTTTTAATAAAAATTTTAAAAGGTGTGCCTAAAAGTCGAATTTATCGAATTATTCGTAAGGGTGAAGTGCGCATTAATAAAGGTCGTTGTGATGCAAAACGTAAACTTATTTTAGGTGATATCGTTAGAGTACCGCCTATTAGAATGGCTGAAAAAACAGAGAGTATTCCTGCTCCCGCTTATCTTAAGGAAAATTTACAAAATAATATTTTATTTGAAGATGATGTTATTTTAGTGATTAATAAACCTTCTGGATATGCTGTGCATGGTGGTAGTGGAATAAGTTCTGGCATAATAGAGACTTTGCGTGAAATGCGCCCAGAAAATCGTTTTTTAGAGTTAGTACACCGAATTGATAAAGAGACATCGGGTTGCTTGATTATTGCTAAAAAACGCAGTGCCTTAAGGAAATTGCATGAGTATTTTAGAGGGGATGGCGTTAAGAAAAGTTATCTAGCATTATTAGCAGGGCGCTGGGAAGAGAAAAAGTGTTTAGTTGAACAGCCACTATTAAAGAAAACCAATCAAGGTGGCGGCGCTAATGTTAGAGTGCATAAAGCAGGAAAACCATCGCAAACAATTTTTAGGCAGATCAGGTTATATGCCAATGCTACTTTAATTGAAGCAAGGCCTTTAACAGGTAGGACACATCAAATCCGGGTGCATGCGCAATGGTTGGGATTCCCTTTAGTGGGTGATGAGCGTTATGGACTGGAAGAAAAGAATAAAACGTTTCGCAAGAAGGGTTATAAAAGAATGTTTTTGCATGCTGAAAAATTACAGTTTTCACACCCAGTAACAGGGGAGTTATTAAAATTAATAGCGCCTTTGCCAGCTGACTTGCAGGCATTATTGAAAATAGAGAAATAGTGAGTAAGAGGTAGGTTAAGGAAGCTCTGATCAAATTGATTAGAGATTCCTTAGTGATTGATAATCAATGGGATGAACCAGAAAAAGGAAACGAATAAAATGGCAGATAATTGGGAACGAGAAGCAATAGAAAAACTGGCTTTTTCTGCAGTAACAGAGCAAAGGCGCTCACGTCGCTGGGGGATATTTTTTAAATCATTAATGAGTATATATCTGGCGGTTATTTTAGGTATGACTCTATATCCAAGTATTAAGCAAAATATGGCTGATAGTGGTGAGGGGGAAGGACATACTGCAGTTGTGGATATAGTAGGAGTTATTGCCGAAGGTTCGCCAGCGAATGCAACATCTATTATTAAGGCGCTACGCAATGCCGTTAAAAATGAAGAGACTAAGGGGGTTATTCTGCATTTAAATAGCCCTGGCGGTAGCCCCGTGCAATCGTCTTATATTTACAATGAGATAAGACGCATAAAACAAGAGAGACCTGAGTTACCAATACACGCGGTCGCTTCTGATATTTGTGCTTCAGGGTGTTATTTTATAGCCGCCGCCGCTGATAAAATCTTTGTTAACCCCGCAACTTTGGTTGGCTCAATTGGGGTAATTATGAATGGCTTTGGATTTGTTGATGCAATGAAAATGTTAGGTGTGGAGCGCCGATTGGTAACGGCAGGAGCACATAAAGCTTTATTAGATCCTTTTTCTCCGGCAAACCCAGAAGAAAAGCAATATATGGGTAAATTATTAGCTCAAGTTCATCAGCAGTTTATTGACGCGGTTAAAGAAGGGCGTGGCGATAGACTAAAGGAAGATAAAGATACTTTTTCTGGTTTGGTGTGGACGGGTGAAGAAGGTAAAACATTTGGTTTAGTGGATGACTTTGGTAATGATGACAGCGTTGCAACCAATGTTATTGGTAGTAAAAAAAGAGTTAATTTTACTTTGCAAGAAAATTTAATAGATCGCTTAGCTGGAAAAATGGGTGCTTCTTTTGCGCACACATTGGGTACAGTTGGGCGAAAATTACTTTTGCAGTAAATATTAGGGTTGATAAATCACTCAATTTTTTAAGTTGAGTGCGTGTTAGTTATTTAAATAAAACGAGGGTTATCAGTGGATTTAGCTTCATTAATTGGGTTTCTTCTAGGTATTGGGATTATTGTCGCTGCGATTGCTACGGGTGGTGATGTCATGTTATTTGTGAATGTTCCCTCGCTTTTAATTGTTATTGGTGGAACATTTGGCGTTACATTGATGCGTATTCCTATTTCTGGGTTTTTGCGCTCATTTGGTATTTTAGGTAAAGCTTTTATGAATAAAGCTGATGACCCTGCTACCTTAATTGAAGACTCTGTGCGCTTAGCTGATGTCGCCCGTAAAAATGGCTTACTAGCATTAGAAGGGGAAGAAATTAATAATGAGTTTATGAAAAAAGGCATCGGGCTTTGTGTTGACGGGCATGAGCCAGCTTTTGTAAGCAAAATGTTACGTCAAGATATAGATCAAATGGTACAGCGTAATGAATCAGGCCAAGATATGTGGAAAGGCGTTGGGGATTTGGCTCCTGCTATGGGGATGATCGGGACGTTAGTTGGGCTAGTGCAAATGTTAGCGAACATGTCTGATCCTGCTAGTATTGGTCCTGCAATGGCTGTTGCATTATTAACCACCCTATATGGTGCAATGGTTGCCAACTGTTTTGCATTGCCGATGGTTGATAAACTCGCTTATGTTTTGATGGATGAAAAAACCAATAAAGAGTTAATTTTAGAAACTATTTCGGGTATACAAGAGGGAGTGAACCCTAAGGTTCTCGAATCATTACTAGAATCTTATTTAGCTGAAAAGAAAAGAAAAGATAAAGGCGAGGGTTAGCCATGGCTGATGATTGCCCCAAATGTCCCCCAGCAGGGGCACCCTTATGGTTAGCAACCTTCGCAGACTTAATGTCTCTACTTATGTGCTTTTTTGTCTTATTGCTTTCATTTGCCACAATGGATGCAAATAAATTAAAAAAAGTGAGTGAATCCTTAGAGGCTGCGTTTGGTGTGCAAAGAGAGGTACCAGCTACGGAAATCCCCATGGGAACCAGTATTATTGCGCAACATTTTTCCCCAGCAATGACAACCCCCACTTTGCTAGAAGAAGTCAGGCAAACGATTAATTCGCCTAGTCAAGAAACGCAAAAAGGTTTAATTGAAAAAATCAAAAAAGAGATTTTAGAAAAAGCGGTTGAAGATGTAAAAACGCAAACGGAAGCGATTAAAAAATCTCTAAAAGGTGAGATTAGTGAAGGCTTAGTGATGGTTGGGGTTGATGAGCTAAAAATAGTTATTCGAATTAATGATAAAGGTTCATTTAAGTCTGGAACTGCTGAATTGCAAATTGGTTTTAAGCCGGTGATGAGAAAAATCACTCAGGCTGTTTTAGACTCTAAAGGAAAGGTGATAGTTTCAGGGCATACGGATGATATTCCTATTTCTACTGATTGGTTTAGGTCAAATTGGGAGTTATCTTCGAGTAGAGCTGTAAGTGTGACTCAATTTATGTTGGATAGAAAGCTAAATTCTGAACGGGTGGTTGTACAAGGGCATGCCGATACGCAACCTCTTGTACCGAATACATCACGGAAAAATAGATCACAAAATAGACGGGTAGAGATTCTTTTAGAACAGACCCCAGAGGCTCTGTATAAAGAAGAGTTAACAAAATTTGAAGGGGAACTCGATGAGTATAAAAAGAATAAGCTTCTTGAAGTTGATAACGAAGTTAAAAACGCGTTAGAAAGCCCTGTTGAACAAGGTGCAGCAGTCATTACTGAAGGTGAAAGTAGTACAGAGAATAAGCCGGAAGTCGTTGAATAGACGCTATTTTGCATATAAACAAATTAAGGTCATAAAGTATGGAAATTAAAGGAGGTGATTTTGTAGAGAACAGGCGATTTTTTAGAATAGCTGATGAAATCAGTATGATGTTCAAGCAAGTTGATGCGCAATATATAAAAGATCATTATGACGATATTTCAGAACATTTAGAGTCAGATTCCTTAGGTGGGGAACTTGAGGTATTAAATCAAGAGTGTTTATTAATTTTAGGCCGTATTGAACGAATTTCAGCTGATTTGGCAGAATATTTAAAAATAGTTGATCAGAAAATTAATCTCGTTGCGCAAACTATTTTTAGAGAAAAAAATACATTAGCAAAAATGCCTTTAAGGCACGTTAACTTGAGTGCTTCCGGCTTGGAATGTGAAAGTGAAGAAACTTTTAAGAAAGGGGCGTTATTAGAAGTTGAATTGCTTTTACCTTCATCCCTTGCTTCTATCGTGTGTTATGCACGTATTGTTTATGCTAGGAAAAGTACTTTAGAAAAGAAAAGGCACCCCTATTTAATGGGCATAGAATTCACCCATATTAGGGAAAAAGACCGTGAGTTAATTATTAAACATGTTGTTAAACGCCAAATGCAACAAATTCGTGAAACCAAAGAAGAGTAGTTTTTTCGGTGCAATTTTCAGAAAATAAAAAGAAATTACTGCATTTACTTGCTGATGGTTTTTTTCATTCAGGGACTGAGTTAGCGGAGCAACTTAAGTTGAGCCGTTCTGCCATTTGGAAAATAATTAATGCATTAGAAGAAAGTGGCTTGGAAATCATCGCCGTTACAGGGAAGGGCTACTGCTTGAAAAGTGCTATAGAGCTACTTGATGAAGAGCTTATCAAGCAGCATTTAAGTGCAGGTAGCAGAAAATTAATTACCCAGATTGATTGTCATGACCAAATCGACTCCACTAACAAATACCTAAATGAGATAGCACATCAGAATCCAGCTGAATCTGCTATTTTTTGTTTAGCAGAGCAACAAACGGCTGGCAAAGGGCGTAGAGGTAGGCAATGGGTTTCTCCTTTTGGAAGTAACTGTTATCTTTCCTTGTTATGGCGATTTGAAGAAGGCCCCGCCAGTCTTTCTGGCCTTAGTTTGGCAATTGGCGTAGCAGTCATTAGAGCGTTAAAAAAACAGAATATTCAAGGGGTTGGTTTAAAGTGGCCGAATGATATTTTTTGGCAACAGAAAAAATTAGGTGGCATTTTATTGGAAGTATCTGGCGAAAGTAATGGCCCTTGTAGTGCTGTGATAGGCTTAGGTTTAAATTTATATTTATCAGATGATGCAGCAGTGACTATTGACCAAGATTGGACTGATATTAATAAAGTAGCTGATGGTTCCATCACTATTTCTCGCAATAAACTGCTGGCAAGTTTAATGGATGAAATTTTACAAGTTTGTCAAGATTACACAAGCAAGACATTCACTGCTTATAGCAAAGAATGGCGTTCTTATGATTGTATGCAGAATCAGCAAGTTGATGTTTTCCTAGGAAAGCAGACCATTTCGGGAACCATAAAAGGTATTAATGATGATGGTTTGCTATTGTTGCAAAATGATGCCGGAGAAATAAAGCATTACGCCTCGGGAGAGGTTAGTTTTAGGCGCGCATGAAGCTGTTAATTGATAGTGGCAATACACGCTTAAAATGGGCTACGCTTGAGAGTGACAAACTTAGCGAAGTAAGCTCTGTGGTACAGCAAAGTGACTCTTTTTTAGAGAGTCTTCGGCAGCACTGGACTGTATTAGCGACACCGAAAAGTATTGTGATTTCTTGTGTCAGTGGCAGTAGAGTACAGCTGGAAAGTTTTTTAATTGAACTTTGGCCGAACAGTGATTTAAATTTTGTACAGTCAGCAAACATAGCGCATGGAATTAAGAATGCCTACTTTAACCCCGTTAAGTTAGGGGTAGATCGCTGGTTAGCTATGATTGCAGCAAAAAATGAATATACCGGTTCTTTATGTATTGTTGATTGCGGTACTGCCATTACTTTGGATTGTCTTGATGAGCGAGGGCAGCACTTAGGTGGAATGATATTACCAGGCTGGAATTTAATGCAGCAATCACTGCATAAAGGGACGGCAAACCTGGAAATATCAAATAAAACTTACCCATTAGGTCTGGCAAATAATACACAAGCAGCGATATTTAACGGTCGGCTAGCGGCAGTTAAAGGTTTTATTGAAATGGGAATGGCACAATCAAATCAATTAATATTAACAGGAGGCGATGCGGAGTTTCTTAATAAGGAATTACAATTATCTGCTGTTTTAGATTTAAATTTAGTTTTAAAGGGACTTGCTTTGGAGGCAATATGAAAGCACTATTTTTTAGTATTTTGATTTTTAATATGGCTTTTTTTTTATGGGAATATAGAAAAGGAGCGCCTGAAGTCTACTATCCTGAAGAAGAGCATGAAATTTTATCTGATAATACACAACAAATTATCTTTTTGCCTGAGGAAATGCCTGAGAGGGTGACAGAGATTAAAGTCGCAGAGGTAGAGGTTTTTAAGCAGAATGATTTTTTTGATGGTGATAAAGTTGACGTGGATGAACCTGTTGAATTGGCGCTTGTAGAGGAAAACTCTATTCCTGAAGAGGTTGATAGCGGCGTAAAGGAAAGCTTAGTTGAACAGAGTGAAGCTGTTGAAGGCTCGGAAGATAGCTTAATTAAGCTTGATGAATATATGCTAGAAGTAACTGTTAGCAAAGAGTTGCTGGAAGCTCCCGTTGTAGCAAAAGTAAATCCTGAGAACGTAATCAGTGAAGATAAACAGAGCGTTACAGATGAGTTATCTAGTGACTCTGAAGAGCTAGCTCTTGATGTCAGTGTTGAAAAAACTGCGGATTTTGATGAAAAAGTAGAAGAAATAGCACTTTGCTTTCAAATTTCAGAGAAAATGCTAGAGCCAGTTCAGCAAAAAATTAAAGATTATTCGTCGATTGTTATTAGCAAAACTGAGCAAGTAACCGGTTATTATTTTCTATTAACTCTGCCTAGCCAGTCTTTATCGCAAATGCAAAGCAATGCACAAGCAATTAAGCAAAAAGGGCTTGATGTCTGGTTGATTGAAAAAGGTGAATTTAGTCAGCGTATTTCATTAGGTGTTTTTTCTAAGCAAAAAAATGTCACTAAGGCAAAAATGGCTTATATGAAAAAAATAGGCCAACCACTAGAAATTATTCCTCAGTATAAAAATGAGCAGAAAAACTACTTAAAAGTCACTTTAGCAGAAGATAAAAAGGGCGATGTTATGGCGCGTTTAAGTGATTTTAAACTTAAATCGACGTCGTGTTCAGCGATAGTTGAAAGTGACAATTAAACCTTATCTAAAATAATTTCTAAGACTAACTTACTGCCAAAGTAAGCCAGTACTAACGATGCAAAACCGTACAAAGTCCAGCTTATTGCGGTTTTTCCTCGCCAGCCGTAATATTTTTTACCCAGTAACAAGCAGCTAAAAATCACCCAAGCTAATAAAGATAAGATGGTTTTATGGACTAAGTGTTGAGCAAATAAATCATCCATAAAGATAAAACCAGTTAATAAGGAAATGCTTAAAAACAATACCCCAGAACGAATCATTTGGAATAATAAAGCTTCCATTGCTTGTAAGGGGGCTAAGGATTGTACAAATTTCCCACTGATATGATTCTTTAAATAATGATTTTGTAGTGTTAATAATAAAGCTTGTACAGCGGCAATCGCTAATAAGCTGAAGGCTGTAATGGAGCTAAAAATATGTATCCATATTTCTGCTGATAAGCCTTGAATGATAGTCGAATCGCTAGGCAAAAAAGTACTCAGTAACAAAAATAACGCGGCACTAGGGAACAGGACAATGCCTAATTTTTGCACAGGTTTAGAGAGTGCTGCAAGTAATAAGAAAATAACGATAATTAAAGCAATAAAACTAGCGATAGAAAAAAAACTAAAGTCTAAACCTTGCTGGCTTTCGATATTAAGAGCAATTATTCCAGTATGTGTGAGTGCTGCAATCCATGCTGAAATAAGACTTAGCTTTGCAAATTGGCTTTTTTGTATGCTTTTAATTAAGCCCAAACTACTAAGTAAATACAAGGAAGAGGAAATGCTAGTGAGTATCGTTAAAATCATAAGAGCTTAAACAGTAAGAGTAAAAGTAACAGGGCCATCATTGAGTAAAGAAACCTGCATATCAGCACCAAAGCTTCCGCTTTCTGTCATCGGATAGACTTCTTTTGCATGAGTGACTAAGTAGTTAAATAGTTGTTTGCCCCTTTCGGGTGTTGCTGCTGGCGTGAAGCTAGGGCGATTTCCAGAGTTAGTATCGGCAGCAAGCGTAAATTGAGGAACCAATAATAGACCGCCTTGAATTGTTTTTAAGTTTAGATTCATTCGGTCATCTTGATCTGGAAAAATACGGTAATTTAAAATGCGTTCTAATAAACGATGCACAGATTTTTCAGTATCCTCTTTTTCGACAGCAATTAAAGCCATAATACCGCGATCAATCTTTCCTACTTGAGAGTCAGCAATAACAACATTGGCATGTGTTACACGTTGGATAATAGTAATCATACTTAAACAAGTAGGGTGTCTAAAGCCATCATTAAAATAAAGCCAAACATTAAAGAAAAGGTCGCATAGCGTGAACGCTCTTTAGAGTGTGTTTCCGGAATAATTTCTTCAGTAATCACAAATAGCATCGCGCCCGCCGCAAAGCCCATTGCAAAAGGTAAAACTGAGGAGAAAGCAGAGACCATAGTAATACCTAATAAGCCGCCAACCGGTTCGACAAGCCCTGTTAAGGTAGCAATGCCGACCGCTTTCCATTTGTTGTAGCCCAAGGCCACTAAAGGTAGTGAAACTGCCAAACCTTCAGGGATGTTTTGTAAAGCCACAGCAATGGCTAAGACCATGCCGTTATGCATATCACCCGTACCAAAGCTAACGCCAACCGACATACCTTCAGGAAAATTATGAATAGTAATAGCAATAATAAACAGGCTGACCTTTTGCAAAGAACTGGCATGATCTTCTAAGTTAGCCCCAAAGTGTAGGTGGGGAAGTTTTTTATCCGCTAGGTGTAAAAAAACAGCGCCAACTAACATGCCTATAGCCACAAGCCATAAGCCTTTACCGGGTAAAATTTCATTACCAAACTCAATTCCCGGAACTAATAAAGAAAAAGCCGTAGCGGCAAGCATAACGCCGGCAGCAGCGCCCAATAGTGAATTGAAAATATTAGTAGAAATTTCTTTAAAGAAAATTGCAGGTAATGCACCAACACCTGTTGCCAGCCCAGATAAAATGCAGATGAAAAAACCAATCATCGCAACTTTACCAATAAATAAATACAAGCTTCCAAAAACGATAATTTGCGAAAGGGTAAATAAACCTATGACAATCAACCAACGTTGAGCTTTAGGGTAACTGAGTAATTTTTGATAATAAGAACAGTCCTTTAATTGAGACTGACATTTTTCAAATAAAGGATTAGGGAGTGTATCGCTCATAGGTTCCTCTGTTCATTTAAAATGTTTAATAGGATTATTTTTTAAAGTCCTTTATTGTATAGAGTATTGTAGATTAAATAATAATTTTTTGGTGCATAGAGCATGATGAATAAAAGCTTAGTGAGTATTTTTGTGTGCTGGTTATTCTTAGGAGGGCAAACTAGCCAAGCGGGTATTTATTTTTGGATAGATCAACAAGGAAAAAAACACTACTCAGATATTCAACACGTTGGTGCAAGTGAATACCAAGTCAGCAAACAGATTTTATTTTATCCGGTTAAAGCTGTTTTTGATGGCGATACCGTGCAGCTGAAAGATGGCCGGAAAATACGCTTAGTAGGCATCAATACGCCGGAAGTTGCACATAGAAATGCACCTGCACAAGAAGGAGGTGAAGCTGCTAAAAAGTGGTTAACTGAAAAACTACAGGGTAAAAAAATACGTCTTGAATTTGCCGAACAAAAACAAGATAAATATAAGCGCTATCTAGCACATATTTTCACTGAAGAAGGCTTGCATATTAATTTAGAGTTAGTTCGCTTAGGTTTTGCTAGCGTGAATATTTTTCCACCCAATATTGCACATGTTGATGATTTACTAACAGCATCGAATCTAGCTGAAAAGGAAAACTTAGGAATATGGCAGTATGCTAGTTATGCGACCAAGCCCGTTGAAAACTTAAATTTTAATAATAAATATGGTTGGCAGCGAATTATAGGTAAGGTGACAAAAATTCAGCATACGCGAAAGAATGTTTACTTAAGCCTGTCTAACACTTTTAAATTACAGGTTAAGAAAAAATTCTTACATTATTTTGACAATATAGACGATTTAAAAGGTAAAAAAATTGAAGCGCGAGGCTGGGTAAATAAAAACAAAAATCAATTACTAATGCAGCTTAAGCACCCAAGTGTACTAAAACTGGTTGATGACAATTAGCAATGACTACTGCTCATGCTGCCGAAGAAAATAAGGAGTTGGCTTAAATGAATAGCGGTGCGTACCTTACGAGAAAATTTTTATACGGCCTCGTTTTTGAATTATTGGAGCGTAGGCTTTAGTTTGCATTTTTCTAGATATGGATAACATCAGTTGATACTAGTATAGTATTACTTATATAGGCTGAATAAAAACCAGCGTAAACGACATGATTTTGTCTAAAATAGTTAAATAAGGTTGGTAATGGAAAAAATAGAAAGTTTTTTAAATGAAATAAGCGCCTTAGTTTGGGGGCCAGTTATGCTGGTTTTATTGCTGGGTATCGGTATTTACCTCACTATTGGTCTGCGCTTCTTTACTTGGCGCAATATTATAAGTGCCTTAAAAATGCTGTGGGTGGGTCGGGAGTCGGATAAAAAAGGTGATATTACCCCTTTTCAAGCATTAATGACGGCACTTTCCGCAACCATTGGTACGGGCAATATTGCGGGCGTTGCCACAGCAATTACACTAGGTGGGCCAGGGGCTATTTTTTGGATGTGGGTGACGGCTTTATTCGGTATGGCTACCAAATATGCTGAAGCAGTATTGGCCGTAAAATATAGAGAAACCGATGAACGCGGATGCTTTGTCGGTGGGCCGATGTACTATATTAAAAATGGACTTAAAGCGCGGTGGCGTTGGCTGGCGACAGCCTTTGCATTTTTTGGTGCCATTGCCGCTTTTGGGATTGGCAATATGGTACAAGCCAACTCAGTTGCTGATGCGGTCAGTAGTCTTTTAGATATCCCTAGTTATTATACAGCTGCTATTCTTACAGTATTAAGCGCTGTGGTTATTTTAGGCGGTATTCAGCGTATTGCAGAAGTTGCGGCTAAATTAGTGCCCATGATGGCAGTGGCTTATATAGCTGCAGCTTTAATCATTATTATTTCTGAATACCAAGCCATTCCACAGGCGTTTGCGCTTATTTTTAAACATGCATTTTCAGAAACGGCTGCTGTTGGCGGCTTTGCAGGCGCAACGGTTTGGGCGGCGATACGCTTTGGTGTTGCGCGAGGTGTTTTTTCCAACGAAGCAGGCTTAGGAAGTGCGCCAATAGCGCATGCTGCTGCAAAAACAAATCACCCCGTTAAGCAAGGAATGGTTGCTATGTTGGGCACGTTTATTGATACCATTTTAGTTTGTACCATGACAGCTTTAGTGATTATTTTAAGCGGTGTTTGGACCAGTGGAGTTAATGGCGCAGCTTTATCAAGCTTAGCATTCACCAGTCACTTACCAATAGTTGGTGGCTATATTATTGTCATTGGCTTAGTGGTTTTTGCTTTTACAACAATTTTGGGCTGGAGTTATTATGGCGAACGTTGTGCAGAATATTTGTGGGGCACAAAAATCATTTGGCCATACCGAGTTGTGTGGTTATGTGTGATTCCGATTGGTGCAATGAGTAAGTTAACCTTAGTTTGGTTAGTTGCAGATATTTTAAATGGCCTGATGGCAATTCCCAACCTGATTGCTTTGGTGTTATTAAGCCCGGTTATTTTTAAAATTACCCGTGAATTTGTTAGTTCTCATAAATCATAAGGCTAATGCCTTTATAAATGCGGCTTAGTAGGCTAATATATTGGATTACGTTAAGCAAAACACGAAGGCTTTAGATAGATACAGGTATGGGCATCCAAGATAATTTTGAACAACTTCCTTTAAAAGATTTTACTGAAAAAGCATATTTGGATTATTCCATGTACGTTATTTTAGATAGAGCATTACCGCATGTTGGTGATGGCTTAAAACCGGTACAAAGGCGTATTATTTATGCCATGTCTGAGTTGGGTTTAAGCGCGGTTTCTAAACATAAAAAATCAGCAAGGACAGTAGGGGACGTACTGGGTAAATATCATCCACATGGTGATAGCGCTTGTTATGAAGCCATGGTATTGATGGCGCAGCCGTTTTCTTATCGCTACCCTTTAGTGGATGGACAAGGAAACTGGGGCTCGCCTGATGACCCTAAGTCATTTGCAGCGATGCGTTATACCGAATCGCGTTTAACTGGCTACGCACAAACCCTATTAAAAGAATTGGGACAAGGTACGGTAGATTGGGTCGATAATTTTGATGGGTCATTACAAGAGCCGGCATTATTACCGGCACGATTACCTAATATCTTACTAAATGGGACGATGGGAATTGCGGTAGGAATGGCAACCGATATTCCGCCACATAACCTTAGAGAGGTTGCTAATGCTTGTGTGCATTTATTAGATGAGCCGAATGCTACTTTAGACGACTTATTCAAATTTATTCAAGGTCCAGATTACCCAACCGATGCGGAAATTATCAGTAGCCGTGATGACTTACAAAAAATTTATATCAATGGTAGTGGCTCGGTGCGCATGCGTGCTAAATATGAGCTAGAAGAGCGCAATATTATTATTACCGCTTTACCGCATCAAGTTTCTGGTTCTAAGTTATTAGAGCAAATTGCGGCACAAATGCTGGCGAAAAAGCTGCCTATGATAGAAGATTTGCGCGATGAATCAGACCATGAAAAACCCACTCGCTTAGTCATTATTCCAAAATCAAAACGCGCGAATATTGAAGAAGTGATGTCGCATTTATTTGCAACCACAGATTTAGAAAAAACCTATCGTGTTAATTTAAATATGATTGGTTTAAATGGCCGCCCAAAAGTAAAAGGCTTACGCGATATATTAGTCGAATGGCTTAGCTATCGTACCGAAACGGTACGCCGCCGCTTGCAATATCGTTTAGATAAAATCTTGGCGCGCTTACATATATTAGAAGGTTTATTAGTCGCCTTTTTAAATATAGATGAAGTCATTGCCATTATTCGTTCGGAAGATGAGCCTAAGCCAGTCTTGATTGAACGCTTTGCTATTACTGATATTCAAGCTGAAGCGATACTAGACCTTAAACTACGTCACCTTGCTCGCTTAGAAGAAATGGCCATTAAGGGAGAGCAAGCAGAACTAGAAAAAGAACGCGATAAATTACAAAAAATATTAGGCAGTAAACGTCAATTAAACCGTTTAATTCGTAAAGAATTATTAGAAGATGCAGATAAATATGGCGATGATCGTCGCTCACTCATTATAGAAAGAGGCGCGGCACAAGCACTGACAGCCACCGCGCTAATTCCTAATGAGCCGTTAACGATTATTTTGTCTGAAAAGGGCTGGGTACGCGCAGCAAAAGGGCATGATAGTGATGTTAAAGCACTTAACTATCGCTCAGGTGATGCTTATTTAGACTCTGTTTTAGGCAGAACCACACAGCCTGTTTTTGTTTTAGATTCAACAGGGCGTGTTTACACCACTTCAACGCATGATTTGCCTTCTGCGCGTAGCCAAGGCGAACCTTTAACTGGGCGATTAAAACCTGCAGCAGGTGCTTTTTTTACGCATTTGTTATCCGGTAGAGATGAGGACTGGTTGTTATTAGCCAGTGATGCGGGTTATGGTTTTAGAGTGCAGATTAAAGATTTAGTCTCTAAAAACAAAGCAGGAAAAGCCTTAGTCACTTTACCAAAAGGCGTTAATTTATTAGCACCGGTTAAAATCACAAATTCCAGTGATCAAATTGCAGCGGTAACATTACAAGGGCGTTTATTAATTTTTCCAGTGGCAGCGTTACCTGCTTTAACAAAAGGGAAAGGTAATAAATTAATTCAAATTCCAACAGCAGATATTACTGCAGGAACAGATAAGGTTGTTTCTGTTGCGGTGATTGCGGAAGGTGCTGACTTAAAGGTGCTGGCAGGAAAACGCTCGCTAACGGTAAAACCCGCTGATATGGAAAGCTACTTAGGTGTTAGAGCGAAACGTGGCGGACATTTGCCACGTGGTTTTCAGCGAGTTGATAAATTGCAAGGTTCAGAATAAGCAATGGCGGCTGCAAAAAAAACTAGGAAAAAGCGACAAACAAGCAAGAAAAAGTCTTCTGTTGCTAAACTTAATGCACATTTAAAGCGTTACTTTTTCATTGCAGCCGCAGCCGGATTGTTTGCTTTTTTTAGCTATGTTGGCTATTTGGATTATACCGTTAGGCATCAGTTTGAAGGCAAACGTTGGACTATTCCAGCACATGTTTATGCTAATCCTGTGGAACTTTATGCGGGCTTACCATTAAAATCTAAGCAATTAGTGTTTTTATTAAAAAAGCTTCGTTACCACTCGGATAGAAGCTTATCCTCGCAAGCCAGTTATACGGCCAACAAAAATCAAATCACTCTAAAAACACGTGGCTTTACCTTTTGGGATGCAGCAACAGAAAGCCAATATATACGCGTTAAATTTCAAAATAATGAAGTTCAACGTATTGTTGATATGAAGACGGGTAGAGAGCTTGCCATTGTGCGTTTAGAGCCAGAACAAATTGGTAGCTTTTATCCCGCACATAAAGAAGACCGTATTTTAGTTAAACTGGAAGAGGTACCGAAAAGCTTAATTAATGCACTCATTGCAACAGAGGATCGTGATTTTTACCAGCATTGGGGCGTTTCCTTAAAAGGTATTGCACGCGCTATGTGGGTTAATATTAAAGCTGGTGGGTTTGTACAAGGGGGCAGTACTTTAACGCAGCAGTTAATTAAAAATTTCTTTCTTACACCTGAACGTAGTTTACGCCGCAAAATCAATGAAGCCTTAATGGCATTTATTTTGGAATACCATTTTTCTAAAGAGGAAATTTTAGAAGCCTATTTAAATGAAGTTTATTTAGCACAAGATGGCGCTTATGCCGTACATGGCTTTGGGCTTGCTAGTGAATTTTACTTTTCTAAACCGGTAGCAAAACTGCGTTTACATGAAGTCGCAGCTTTGGTTGCTTTAGTGAGAGGGCCTTCTTATTATGATTTACGCAGGCATCCAAAACGGGCTTTAAAGCGTCGTAACTTAGTGCTGTCTAGTCTATTTAAGCAAGGAAAAATCACGGCTGAACAGCAAGCCAGTGCAGAAAAACATGCCTTGAAAATTGTTCCCTTTGCACATCGTGCAGCAAATCGTTACCCCGCCTTTATAGAGTTGGTAAAACGCCAGTTAAAACGCGAATACAATGAAACGGATCTCAATAGTAATGGCCTAAGAATTTTTACCACCTTGGATAGTCACGTACAAAATAAATTAAGTAGAAGCGTGCATCAGCAATTAACAAAAATAGAAAAAAAGCCACGTGCTAATAAATTAGAAGCTGCTGCTGTGGTAACACGGCGTGGGACAGGTGAAGTGGTTGCTTTAATAGGGGGGCGAGATAGCCAAAAAGCAGGCTTCAACCGAGCTTTAAATGCAGTACGCCCGATTGGGTCTTTGATTAAACCCTTAATTTACCTAACCGCACTCGAATATCCAAAAAAATATACCTTAATTACCCCTTTAAGTGATACCAAGATAGAGCTGAAGGTGGAAAAAGGGCAGCTATGGAAGCCGCAAAATTATAGTCGAAAAGAGCATGGAGAAGTACCTTTGCATACTGCCTTGGCACATTCATATAACTTAGCGACAGTACGCTTAGGAATGGATGTGGGTTTAGGGCGTATCGCTAAAACAATCCGGTCAACCGGTGTCACACGGCCGATTAATTTATACCCCTCTTTATTATTAGGTGCTTTATCTTTAACGCCTTTTGAAGTGACGCAAATGTACCAAACGCTTGCTGCAGAAGGGTTTTCTATGCCGTTACGCTCAATTACTGCTGTTTTAAATAATGAAGGCGAGTTATTGCAGCGTTACCCTTATAGGTTAAAACAAGAATTAAACCCTGTCGCGAGTTATTTAACTAATACGGTTTTGCAAGAAGTGATGCGCTCAGGAACAGGGCGTTCAGCGGCTAATAAAATACCAGCGACAATGCAGGCTGCCGGAAAAACAGGGACAAGTAATGATTTAAAAGATAGTTGGTTTGCTGGTTTTACAGGCGATTATCTAGGCGTTTTTTGGGTCGGTCGAGATGATGCTAAACCAGCCGGTGTCACTGGTGCGAGTGGGGCGTTAAAGTTATGGACTGAATTAATGGCAGAGGTGGCAAGCGAGCCTGTGTTATTATCTCGTCCTGATTCAGTGAAAAACACTTGGATTGATAATGAGAGTGGGTTGTTAGCGACAGAATTATGCCCCACAGCTAAGCTCTATCCTTTTGTAATCGGTTCGGAGCCAAAAGAGAGAACGCTTTGTGTTGAATCGAGTCTGAAAAAAGTACGTCATTGGTTTGATGGAATAATAAAGGAACATTTTTAATGAAAAAGATTATTGCGTTAGTATTGGTTTTATTTTCAGTACAAGCTGTTGCTGAATCCGGCGTTAAAGTATTAGAAAAATTTATTGCAGGGGCTAGCCATGTGACGGCTGATTTTACCCAACTTTCCTTGGATGAATCAGGCAAGCCCTTACAAACCAGTTACGGAAAATTTTATTTACAGCAACCGGGTAAATTTCGTTGGAATTACACTAAGCCCTATCTACAAGAAATTGTTTCTAAAGAAGAGAGTGTCTGGTTTTATGATGCGGATTTAGAACAGGTTATTATCAAAAAAATCGATCAGTCTATTGGGGATACCCCAGCGCTTTTATTAAGTGGCACAGTCGACTTAAAAGAAAAATATAATTTAACTGAGCAAGGCACAAAAGGTGGCATTGAATGGGTTAAATTAATTCCAAAACACCAAGATAGTAGCTTTAAGCATATCTTAATTGGTTTGAAAGAAGGGCTACTCAGTGAAATGGAATTAAGTGATAATTTTGGGCAGTTAACTAAAATTATGTTTAATAATCTTAAGCTACCTAAAAAATTGGATAAAAAAATATTTGAATTCAAAGCGCCTGAGGGAACGGATATTTTTAAAGGATAATAGATTGTCATTATTTAGCGTTGTTACAAATAGGTTCTCTAACTAATTGCGCAAAACCATGGGTTCTCACTAGAAGCTTGCGGGGATGGCGATTTCTGAGCCTGTTATTACTCCGAAATAATGAGAAATCACCCTAACTCAGCTTAAACTAAATGACTCTTTCAAAGTAGGGTGGGCAAAGGAGCTTTATCCCAGCCCGATCATCGCTACTAAATAGTGATAAAAATTAAAGAATTTGTGGTCTCTACCTCGCCGCATCTATTTTTCTATTTAAACGAGGTAATACTATGGAGTTATATTTATGAATGGTCTTTCAGCACTATCAGTTAGTATTGGTCTTATTGCAGGTTTAGCTACTTTTCTAGCAGTAGGCCCTTTAAGTGGTGTTTTCCTAATTTGGGCTGCAACGATTTCTTGGGCAGCTTATTTTGCTTTAGGTGGTGATGATAAAGCAGCGATTAACACAGTAAGATGTAGTGTGTTTGGCGTTGCTGTTGCCACTTATGCGGCGTACGAGATTGTTACAATTTCTCCAGATGCAGTATTAGGCTTTCCATTAATGGCGGCTATTATCGTAACAGCAACAGTGATTGCTATGTGTTTAGCAGCTAATATTCCTGCTCTTTCTGCAATTCCTGCAACTGTATTAGGCTACTCAGCAACCTTTGCTTATTTACTACAAACACCAGGTAAACTTTCAACAGAAGTACTACTAGGTGCGGGTTGGGATAATCCTTTATTAATCATTTCATTCTCATTAGCATTAGGCGTTGCATTTGGCATCGCATCGGCTAAATTTGCTGCAAAAATGACAACGATTGAAGAATAAATTATTTTAAGTAGCTGCTTTAATATTTGTTTTTTAAAGCAATCTACTAGGGCGTAGGTCGGGTTAGGTTATTCTTGCGGAGCAATAAAAATCTAACTCGGCAGCTTTAAATTAGCGCCTTATAAATTTTCATAGTTGTGGTTTCTCAGCCTTCTT
>JAQRMR010000105.1 GCA_028599115.1 Methyloprofundus sp. | reverse complement strand
TTAATAATGCCGGAAAACGCTGACGCTATTCCGGCCTACGGTATTTATTAGGCGTCTTTCCTAAGTAGTTATGCAATGCTTTAAATCCAAGGCTCCACAAGGGCTTACAAGGAAATAAGCAAAAAACGATAACTCCTTTAAGGGATTGATATTAATGAGATAAACTTTATTTAGGAAAGATATCTAATTTGCGCCGCTTCCCAAGCAGGTAATAACAAATCATTACACAATATTTCAAAATCAGTATTTAAAAAATCATCTAGCGACTCTATATTTTCATACAACAATTTTAATTCTGGCTCAAAAACCTGCTCAACTGATGTAGTCAGGCTTTCCTTTGCGGATTCTATCGCTGGTTTTGTTGTTCTAGCTGATACTTTCAGTTTCGCTTGCTGCTTAATATAAGCAAAAGCAGCTTCGGTAAAAAACGCATCAGGCCGCGCTTTCCCTGCTTGATAAATTTTAATGATTTGCTCTAACTCGCCACCTTGAATATGCTCGGGTAAAAAACTAATAAAGGCATCTTTGGTGATTAAGTGGGTCGCTTTTTTTTGCACTTGGTTAATAATTAAGTGCTGTACCCAAGCTTGCATAAAGTCTTTACCTTTCATAGCAGCATGTCGGTAAAACAAGCAGTCCTCACTATATTGCTGTGCAAGTGCTCCTTGCAAGCGTAGCCCAGATACCTCTAGATCAATCGCTAATGGCTCATTTGGCTCGCCCGCCTCTTTCGCTTTTATTTTTCCAACAAATTGCTCTATTTCATTTTGCTTTTCATTAAATAAAACTTCGCCTAATTCCCCTGAAATCCAACGGCCTTGTGCTTTTAGCTTCGCTAATGATAAGTCGCTCTCTTGTAATTGTGCTTCAATCCACTCTTGATCAATCGCATAGCTATCTAAGCCTAAGAGACTAAATTGCTCCCTTTCTGGTTCTTCCGCTTCAATTGTCTCTAAGCGTAGCTGTAACTGTTTCTGCAAAAAATAACGCTGAGGGTGTCGATAAAAAGCAAATAAGTCGCTTATTTCAATAGTCTTATTGTTATCTAAGTCTAACTGGCCTTGCCACCATAAGGCATTGCTATCAACTGGCTCCAGTAACGCTTTTGCTGTCGCACAATCATTTTCTGCATAACTGATTAAATCGCTAGGCTGACTAAAATAAGCGCGACTGAAACTTTGCAAAGGGTGCTGAGTAACTAAATTATGAATTTGATAATGCGACTGCATAACATCAAGCAGCTCTTGGATCACAATGGAAGCCGGAATGGCTTCGTTTTCACTAATCGATTGGCCGATATAAGTAATAATCAACTGCTGTCGCGTGGATAATAAAATTTCTAAAAATTGATAACGATCATCAGACCGCCGCGAGCGATCTCCCACTTGAAAATCCTTAGCTAATAAATCAAAAGTCAGTTGATGGTCATTATGCGGAAACTCTCCTTCATTCATGCCTAAGATAGCAATGACTTTAAAAGGAATCGAACGCATGGGTAACATAGAGCAAAAAGTCAGTTGTCCGCGCAAAAACCCATTGGCTGATTTCGTTTCTGTCACACGCCCCTCTAACCAGGCCATCACCACTGCCAAAGAGACCGGCTGCTGATGTAGCTCGGAAATTTCGTCACTCAGCTCCAATAAAATTTCATTCATCTGGCGCTTTTCTGCTTGCTGTTCTGAATCCATATTTTCCGCAGGGAATAATAAATCCGCATAAGCCAATAAGCAGTCAGACCATTCTTTTAAGCTATGTGTTTTCGCTAATTCTTTGCTGGCTTTAAAAAGTAGCTGAATAAAATCATACAACCCCCCTAAAGCATCCGCTGAGTTACCTTCTATTTCTTTATAGGGCAGAACATCGGCAAAAAATGCTTCATCTGTGCCAACCGCATAACCCATTAATAATCGATCCAACCCAGCTTGCCAGGTATTTTCCGCTGTTTCTGGCAAGTTTAATTCTTTTTTATGCGAGGCTGATTTTCCCCAACGCACACGCACGTCTGCCACCCAGTGACGAATCAACTCCACATCCATTTCATTGAGACCAAAACAGCTATACACTTCTTTTTGGTCGAGTAGATCCATTACCGACTGCCAACCAAAGCGCCCTTGTGTTAAGCGCAGAAAGCTTAAATAAGCATCTAATGTCGCATTACTGCTGCGTAGGCTTTTATCTGCAATGCCATGTTGAATATCCTCAAATACCGCACTAATAAACGGCGCGTATTGCTCAATATTCGGTGCCATGACAACCATATCGCGCAGCTGTAAATCAGCATCATTTTCTAAGGCCCTTAATAACTGTGCTTTTAACACCTCCACCTCTCTAAGCCGCGAATGACAAGAGTGTATGCTAAGTGAATCATCTTTTTCTAAGGGTATGGCAAAGCTTTCATTATTTAATAAATCATTTTGTACTTGCTCTAATAAACTAAGCTTGCCCTCATTTTCTTCAAAACTATCCAGCTCCATGGTAAAGGCACGCTCTAATAACATTTGCTGAAACTCGCGCCCTTGCTGTCCTAAACTGGCTAATAAAGGATGGCCATTTTCAAACTGTTCTAAATCCGCCTGTTTTTTACTCACAATATCTGCCCAAAAAGCTTGGGCTGGATTAAGTAAATAAAAATGCACATCCGTATGCCGTGCTAAGCCTTGTAAAAATTCCATAAATAAAGGCGGCATGGTGTTTAAACCAAACACAGAAATTCGTTCTGGTAGCTGCGTGCTTAACGCGCCTTCTTCTAAACGGTTAAACTTATCGATGGCTTGCAGCCATAACGCACCTCGGTGCTGCTCTTCTGTTTGTTCTGCTATTTTTAGCCAAAGCGCCTGCTGCCACTTTTCAGCCTTGGTTTTATAATGCAACTCCCCGCGTAACCAGGCATCTAATAATTGCGGGCGCATCATTTGGTACTGATCAAATACTTGTGCTAAATGGCTTGCTAATTGAAAGCGTTTTAACTCGGTATTTTCACCGCTTAGGTATTGTCTTAAAGGTGCAAAAACAGGTTCTTCAATATCACGTAATAATAATTCAAAACGCCAAAGCATCAATTCCCGCGCAAACACATCGGTGGATAATTTCTGTTGAATGCGCCGTGCCATTTGGCTAAAAAACTTGCCTGGAAATAAAAAATCAAAATTCGCGAAGACTTGAAAATGCATCGCTAATTGCTGCGATAACCAGCGCTCCATTCCTTGGCTTTGGATAAGAAAAACTTCTTTAGCAAAAGGAGAAGATAAAGGCGCGGTATTGAGAATAACAGCGAGATGTTCTAATAAATTCTCAGTTTTATTGGAGCTGTGTAATATCAACATGACGCTTATTTAAAGTCCCGTTTTATCGGTAAATTTCCAAACTCTGGTAATTACCAATATATCTAACTCTTGCAATAAATCTTTCGGTAGCGCGGGGAATGGTTCACTTAATCGCACAATGCGCTTTGCTGCTTTATCTAATGCAGGGTAGCCTGAAGATTTTCTAATGCGTAGGCTATAAATCGTACCATCGGGTTTAATACCCACATCCATAATTAATGATTGGGTAAACCCTGCTCGTTTAGCAATATTGGGGTAGTTTAAATTCCCCATACTTTCAATTTTGCGTTGCCAATCGGAAATATATTGCGATGCCAAATATTTATGTGCACTGACTGAATTAACAAATTTTATCCGATTCTTTTCACTACTCGGCTGTTGATAGCGTATTGTTGCACCTAGCTGGGCAACTTGCTCTTGCAAAGATGCCATAGATAATTTGGGAATAACTTTTTCTCTTTTTTTATCTTCTTTTTTGCTGGCACTCACCTTAATATTTGACTTTTTTTGCGTTAAAACTTGTTTTTGAGAGGCTAGTTTTTGCTGAGCAGCCTTTTTTTGTGCAGGCTTATTTTGCTGTTTACCCGAACTCGCTACTTTAAGCATGGCTGGTTTAGGTTTTACTTTTTGCTCTCCTGCGCCTATTTGATTATTTTGCGCGAGAAACTCTGCTTTCTTAGGGGCTTTTTTTGCAGCATTTGTAACCAGCGTGATTTCTAAAGAACGCCCTGCTTTATTAGTATCCGGCGCTTGAAACGTTATCGCTAAAATAATAAATACGTGAAGAATAATAGCAATTCCTAACATACTAAAAAGCGTATTATCTTTCGCTTTCAGCAGCCTCATTTCAGCACCCTATTAATTTGTTTCATGCAATAGCTTCTTCAATGTGGTCGAGTAACTGCCCGCTAATATTCAAATCAAATTGCCTATCTAGTTCTTGTACGCAGGTTGGACTCGTCACATTAATTTCTGTTAAATAATCGCCAATCACATCAATACCAACAAACACCAAACCTTTTGCTTTTAATGTGGGGCCAACTTGCGCTGCAATCCAGTGATCTCTTGCTGTTAAAATTTGCCCTTGTGCAACACCACCCGCCGCTAAATTTCCACGTGTTTCACCTTTGGCAGGAATACGTGCTAGCGCATAAGGAATCACTTCCCCATTGACTATTAAGATGCGCTTATCGCCTTCGGAAATCTCAGCTAAATACTTTTGTCCCATCACATATTGTGAACCATGCTCTGTCAACGTTTCGATAATAACGCTGATATTCGGGTCCCCCACACGTAAATGAAAAATAGACGCACCCCCCATACCATCTAAAGGCTTTAAAATAACCGATTGATGCTCGCTAATAAACTTTCGCAATTGCTGGGCATTTCGTGTCACTAAGGTATCAACGCAGCATTCTGGAAACCAGGTGGTAAATAATTTCTCATTGGCATCACGCAAGGACTGGGGTTTATTCGCAACATAAACGCCTTTTGCTTCTGCTTGTTCTAGTATATGCGTTGCGTAGATATATTCTTGATCAACCGGTGGGTCTTTACGCATAATCATGCAATCTAAAGATTCTAAGGCTATCGTTTGCTCGCTAAGGCAAGCATAATAATTTTCCGCTCGCTGTACGCTAATAATTTTTGTATTCGCATACGCTTCACCTTTACGCAGAAATAAATCGCCTAGTTCTATATAGTGAATTTCCCAGCCGCGTGACTGAGCTTCTAGCATCATAGCAAAGCTAGTGTCTTTTTGAGTGTTGATTTGGTCTATCGAATCCATGACCATGCCAAGTTTTATTGCCACTGGTTTCTCTCTTACTAAAATTACGAAACTTTACTGCATTATAGAAGAGTCCATTTTTACATGCATTAAATTTACTTTTTAGCACCAGCCCCTGACTCACTTTATTCTGCTAATAAGCTTATTATCACTGGCTTTAAGAACAATAAAATAATGACATTTTTCCTTCACACTCATTCACTATAATTATTTTCTTGTTTACCTATTAGTAAAAATTTGGTATAAAGTCGGGCTAACTTTAGAATACTGGCACATCAGAGGTAAATCATGTCAAAAATTTGTCAAGTAACGGGTAAACGCCCAGTTACGGGAAATAACGTATCCCACGCAAAAAACAGAACTAAAAGACGTTTTAATCCAAATTTACATAACCATAAGTTTTGGGTTGAAACTGAAAATCGCTGGATACGCTTAAAATTATCTGCAAAAGGTATGCGTATCATTGATAAAAAAGGGATTGATGCTGTTCTTGCTGATATGCGTCAACGTGGAATTAAAGTTTAAGAGGGTTTCAAAATGCGCGATAAAATTAAATTAGTTTCATCTGCAAATACGGGTCATTTTTATACAACTGATAAAAATAAACGTACTATGCCAGAAAAAATGGAAATCAAAAAGTACGACCCTGTTGTACGTAAGCACGTTATGTATAAAGAAGCTAAAATCAAATAAGGATTTATTCCCTTTGGTTGCCTGTGCTGCCTTACACAGTAATTTATTACTGTGTAAGCTAGGCCAGCTTTAAATATTTAGTTAAACTCTTCTATCAAGCACAGCTTTTAGCTTATCTGTCTGCTTAATCAACACTCTATTTTGCTTAGCTAGCAAAACCAGCTCATCTTTCAATTGCTCGATCTCTTCCTTTAAAGCAATGTTTTCTTGTTTTAATAAATCTTCCGGGCTTAATTCTTCAGCGACTACCGCATTATCTCCAGTATCAGCACCGCCCTCACCTGCAATACCTTGCATACCGTTTGTCAATATTTTTACATCGACCCTGTTTTTTAACAATACAAAAGCAGCAGCCTCACTTAAGGCACCATCATGACAAACAACAATCACTTTTTCATTTTTCGCCTTCAGCTCTTTTCCATGTAAGCGTAAAGAAAAGAAAGGAATATTCTGACTACCTTTAATATGTCCTAGCTTATAAGCACTTGCTTCGCGAATATCTAATACTAGCATGCCTTCATTTTGCGCATTTTCTAGCTCAGCATATTCAATATATTTTAAAGCAGGCGTTTTAATTAACTTAATAAAATGCTCTTTATCTATCCTAGATAATAGCATTTCTGATGAAGCCGTTATCGTAACGCTTCTAGGCTCGCCTGATAATAACGCATCCTCTCCAAAGGTTTCATTTTCACTTAAGTCCAATAATTTAATTGGCTTGGCTCTTTCAGACGGCTTTCTTGTTAAGGTACACCAGCCCGATCTAATTAAATAAAAATACTCTCCTACCTCACCTTGCTCGATAATAACATCGCCAGGCTGATAGCGAACATCATGTAAATTTATTAGAATCTGCTGCAAATAAATAGGCGGTAAATTCTGAAAAATAGGCGAGCGTAATAAGGATTCCATCCAATCCCCTGAAGCCTCCCCTTCTACCCCATCATCATCAATCATCCAGTATCGCCCTATCTTCTATTTACTTTATGGCATAAGCTTACTCAATTATAAAGAGCGAGTTCAACTTCTACCAGTTAATATTGCAACATCTCATACAAATCATATTTAAACTGCGCTCTATTAACCAAATAGCCTTTTTTTAGGTAAAATAAAAACTCACTCAAGCTATAACTTAAGACTATGACGAGCACAGAAAAACAATTCATCCCTCTTAATATCGCTATTTTAGTCGTGTCTGACACAAGAACAGAAGCAAACGACACCTCGGGAAAATGCTTAATAGATCGTTTACTAGAATCAAACCACTCTTTAGCTGCCAAAGCTATTGTTAAGGATGATATTTATCAAATTCGCGCAACTGTTTCCCAATGGGTTGCCGATAAAGACATTAATGTCATCATCAGCACGGGTGGAACAGGCGTAACGGGACGTGATGGAACGCCTGAAGCTATCTCACCCTTACTCGATAAAACATTAGATGGCTTTGGCGAGGTTTTTAGAATGCTTTCTTACCAAAGCATTAAAACCTCCACCATTCAGTCGCGCGCCATAGCTGGGGTTGCCAATGCAACTTACCTATTTTGCTTACCAGGCTCAGCCAGTGCTTGCCGCGAAGCATGGGATAAGCTTATTAAAGAACAGTTAGATTTTAGAACGAAACCATGTAATCTCGTACAGTTAATGCCTCGCCTTTTGGAGAAATAATGCAACCTCGTTTTTTATTATTGAGTACACTCAGCGCTTTCTTTGCCGTTGCTTTCGGAGCATTTGGTGCGCATGGCTTAAAAGCAATTTTATCACCAGAAATGTTAACCGTTTATAAAACAGCCGTCACCTATCAAATGTGGCATGCTTTAGGTTTGGGACTGATTGCAGTTTTATCTCAGCTAAACAAAACAAGCCGCTTACTAAATTATGCTGGCTGGCTTATGTTTGCAGGCATACTACTCTTTTCCGGTAGTTTATATGCACTTAGCCTCTCAGGCTTAAAATGGCTTGGTATGATTACTCCCCTTGGTGGCCTCTGCTTTTTGGCTGCGTGGCTGTTATTAATCCTTTTTTCCTTCAATGCTCACAACAGCGAGACCACCGCAGATGAATCGATCTAACCACGAAGAACTCCCTGTTGAACACGAAGACCCACTGATTAAAGGCCTACACTTTGCAATTCATTTTGCAGTACGTATTTTGGCTATTTTAATGACATTAGTGATTTTATGGAGCGTCGCCGATGTTGTTTTTGTGCTTTATAAACGCCTAATGGCTCCTCCTTACCTATTCCTAAATATAAGTGACATCCTTGCTTTGTTTAGCACCTTTCTAGTGGCCCTCATCGGCATAGAAATTTTTGTTAATATTACCTTATACATTAGAAAAGATGTTTTTCCCGTTAAGCTAGTTATTGCAACTGCTTTAATGGCAATTGCACGAAAAATTATTGTTTTAGATTTCAAACAAATAACACCCGACTTTGTGTATGCCACCGCGGCAGTCGTCCTAGCCTTAGGCATCACCTACTGGCTCGTATCACAAAAACCGAATGTCCCTGATTTAGACACCAAGAGAAAATAAACAGATGTCAGACTTACAAGCCCAAACCATTTACTTAAAAGATTATCAAGTCCCTGAATACTTAGTTGATACTATCGACTTAAATTTCATTTTAGATGCTGAACAGACTCGCGTTGTGTCTCGCCTTGTTGTTTTAACTAACCCTGAAAGTAAGCTTAAAAATGCAGCCTTGGAATTATTTGGTGAAGACTTAAATTTAGTTAGCATTGCCTTAGATGGCATTACTTTAACCGAATCTCAATACAGCCTAAGCAATGATTCATTAATCATCAAAAAAGTTCCACAAGACCAGCCCTTTAGTTTATCCATTGAAAATACGATTAATCCAAGATCTAACAGCGCCTACGAAGGCTTATATATGTCTAATGACATGCTTTGTACGCAATGCGAAGCACAGGGCTTTAGAAAAATCACTTATTTTCCTGATAGACCCGATGTAATGAGTCGCTTCACCACAACACTGGTAGCAGATAAAACACTGTATCCAGTGTTATTATCCAATGGTAATAAGGTTGCAACAGGCGAACTGAAAAATAACCGTCATTGGGTCACCTGGGAGGACCCCTTTAAAAAACCTTGTTACCTCTTTGCTCTAGTCGCAGGGCAGTTAGAGTGTATAAAAGACAGCTTTACCACCATGAGCGGGCGTGAAATTAGCTGCCAGATCTTTGTTGAAGCTCATGATATTGATAAATGTGAGCATGCCATGGAATCCTTAAAAAAATCCATGCGTTGGGATGAAGAAACTTATGGCCGTGAATACGATTTAGATTTATATATGATTGTCGCCGTGGGTCATTTTAATATGGGTGCTATGGAAAATAAGGGCCTCAATATTTTTAATACTAAATTTGTTTTAGCGCGCCCCGACACTGCAACCGATGTTGACTATGAACATATTGAAGCGGTTATTGGCCACGAATATTTCCACAACTGGACAGGTAATCGCATCACTTGTCGTGACTGGTTCCAACTCAGCTTAAAAGAAGGCTTTACAGTTTTTAGAGACCAAGAATTTACGGCTGACCAAACCTCACATGCCGTCAAACGTATTGATGATGTCAACATGTTACGCGCTCGCCAGTTTGCAGAAGACGCAGGGCCTTTAACTCACCCAATCCGCCCTGAAGCGTATATCGAAATCAATAATTTTTATACCCTGACTGTTTATGAAAAAGGCGCTGAAGTTGTGCGCATGATCCGCACTTTAGTCGGCCACAAAGGCTTTCGTAAAGGTGCTGACCTCTATTTTCAACGCCATGATGGACAAGCAGTCACCTGTGAGCATTTTATTGCTGCCATGGAAGATGCCAATGACAAAGACCTAACTCAATTTAGAAACTGGTACTCTCAGGCCGGAACCCCCAGCATAGTTGTTGCACAAAATTATAATGCCGAGCAACAAAAATTAACCCTCACGCTTAAGCAATCCATTCCTACACAGAAAGACACTAAAACCTTACATATCCCCATTAAAACTGCGTTATTGAATAAGCAGGGGGAAAGTGTCGCCTTTAAATTTGCAGGCAAAAATGCGCTTAATAATGAAGTCACTTTAGATTTTATTAAAGACGAACAAAGCTTTATTTTTGAAAACGTCCCGAGTAAACCTACCCTATCTTTATTACGTGGTTTTTCTGCCCCCGTTAAGCTGGTTATGGATCGCCCACTAGATGAACTCGCCTTTTTATTATCGAATGATAACGATAGCTTTAATCGCTGGGAAGCTGGGCAACAACTTAGCGCAGCGGTTATCTTTGATTTAATTAGCGCAATTCAAAACAACCAGCCACTAGAAGTTCCGAGTCTATTAATAGAAAGCTTTAAAGCACTACTCGCACAACAATGGGATGACCTCTCTTATCTTGCTTGCTTACTGACACTGCCTGCTGAAAACTATTTAGCCGAACAAATGGAAACGGTTGATACTACCGCCATTCATCAAGCCTGCCTATTTGTAAAAGCCACACTAGCGAAAACACTAAAAGAACAGTTCACAGCCTTATACCAAGAAAATCACCAAGATGAAACAGGCGACCTAAAGGCCAATTCGGTTGCTAAACGTAAAATTAAAAATATCTGCTTGGGTTATTTAAGTCAATTAGAGCAAGGTGATAGTTATTATTTAGCAAACCAGCAATTTGCACAAGCAAAGACAATGACCGATCAAATTGCTGCGCTATCTGCGATTGTTAATAGCAATAACCCAGCAAAAAATAATTGCCTAGCTCACTTTTATGAACAATGGCAGCATGAAGCACTGGTCATTGATAAATGGTTTACTCTGCAAGCAACTAGCTCGCAAAAAAGTACATTAAGCACCGTGCAATCATTATTGAATCACGCTGCATTTGACCTTAAAAACCCAAATCGAGTACGCGCTTTAGTTGGTGCTTTTAGCCAAGCTAACCCTGCCCACTTTCATGCTGATAATGGTTTAGGCTACCAATTTCTAGCCGATCAAGTAATCGCCCTAAATAGCCTTAACCCACAAGTTGCATCGCGCATGGTCGCCGCACTAACCTCTTGGCGTCGTTTTGATAAATCTCGCCAAACGCTTATCAAACAGCAACTGGAGCGCATTATTAACACCGAAAATATCTCTAAGGATGTTTTTGAAGTAGCGAATAAAAGCCTTACTTAGGCTAAACCTATAGCTGGGGTATAGGTTACTTACCTCAGCTTTTTAATCTCTGTAAAACGCTGATCCTTGTTCTAGTTGCCTGATAATCAGCTCCTGACCACTCAAAACCACCTCTGCTATTTAAGATAGCAAAATAAGGTAAGCCAATTTTTAATTGCCGATGCTCTTTAGTCTTCTTAAAGTGCTCAAATTCAGTAACTATTCAGCTAAATAAATTAAACTTATTCCCAACACTGTTATAGAATTTGCTTTACCTCTCTTTTCTTACAACACCATGCATAAGCTCACGCCTAAAACACTCTCCCCCTGCCCTTTTTCCAAAGGCTATAAAATCCCTGTGCATCAAGCATGGTTTTTATTAAAGGGCTTCTATTTATACCGGCTTGTTTTATCCTGCATCCTTTTATCATTTTATTACTCCCGAATAGGCACATTATTGATAGAGCCTAAATTGATGCCTTTTTATTTTTTCACGAGTCTCTTTTACTTAACGAGCACCCTTATTGGCTGGTTTTTTATTTTTAAGCCTCTCATTTCTTACGCCTCTCAAGCTCAGGCTTTTGTTTTTACTGACATCATTTTTCTTACTCTCATTATGCATGCCTGTGGTGGTATTAGTAGTGGACTAGGCGCTCTTATTCTTATCCCTACTGCAGCGGGCGGTATTTTGATTGGTGGCCGCTGTGCGATGCTTTTTGCAGCACTTGCTAGTTTATTTGTTTTTGCAGAGCAAGCTTATAGCTTTCGTCTAGGCGCTCTTAATAACAATAACGCTCCTTATGCTGGCATGCTAGGGGCCAGTTTTTTTATGCTGGCTTTGCTGTCTTATATTTTGGCAAAACGTACCGAGCAATCAGAAATCATTTCTTCACAACAGCAAGAAGCCATTGTTTCTTTAGAGGAGCTCAATCAATATATTATTAAAAATATGCAATCTGGCATTATTATTACCGATCAAGAACTGAACCTTAATCGGCATAATATGGCATGCCCGCATTTATTAGGCCTAGAAAATCTACCAGAAAAATTAACCGACATTTCCCCAAAATTAAAACAGGCCTTTGAGCTATGGCAAATATATCCTGATAAAGATTTTGTCAGTCTTGTTACCGCCAACAAAACACAACTACATATCCACTTCAGCTCCCTACCAACAAAGCATGAAACTTTCTTTATGATTACTCTGGAGGATGTTTCCGTGTATAAACAGCGAGTTCAACAAAGCAAACTTGCCTCTTTAGGAAAGCTAACTGCCAGCATTGCCCATGAAATTCGCAACCCTCTTGGTGCCATCAGTCATGCAGGACAATTACTTGCTGAATGCCCTGAACTATCAACACAAGATCTGCGTCTAACCGAAATCATTCATCTTCAAGCACAACGCATGAACACCATTATTGAAGATGTATTATTGCTTTCACGCAGCCCTCAGCCGGCACAAGAAACCATTGAGATGACTACTTGGTTAGAAAACTATTTAGACACTCTGGTACAAAGCAATGAAGGCTATCAAAAGCAATTTGAACTTTCAATCGAATCAAACTTAAATACCGTTATTTTTGATACGGGCCATTTAACTCAGATTTTAAATAATCTCTGCGAAAACGCTTTAAAATACGGCTATGTTCTGGATAAAAAAATATGCATTCAACTCAATGACTATTTAGGCCAGCCTTGTATTAAGGTGGTTGATTTTGGTAATGGCATCCCAGATAAAATAGCGCACCATTTATTTGAGCCCTTTACTACCTCATCCCACTCGGGAACAGGCTTAGGGTTATATATCTCTAAAGATTTAGCAGAAATAAACCAAGCGCGCCTAAGTTACCATCCCTCAGAAAATCAACGCGGTTGTTATTTTAGGCTTTGCTTACCGACGGCCAAACAAAAGAAAATTAAATTATGAAAGCTGCCAAAGTTTTAATTATTGATGATGAAGCTGATATTCGTGAGTTACTAGAAATCACTCTGCAACGTATGGGGGTAGAAACTCAGTCTGCTGAAAATCTGGCGCATGCACAACATTACCTGCAAAAAAATCAATACCAACTCTGCTTATTAGATATGCGTCTTCCTGACGGCGATGGTTTAGACTTTTTACCACAAATTTTACAAATACAAGCCAAGCTTCCTGTTGTTATCATTACTGCACACGGCTCGACAATTTCCGCTGTAAAAGCAATGAAACTAGGGGCCTTTGACTTTTTATCCAAGCCTATCGATTTAGGAAATTTGCGGCTCCTTATTGAAAGCGCACTTAAAGTTAATACTGCGCCTAAAAAAGAGCGCCGAATGCGCAATACTTTACTGGGTGAGTCACAAACTATGTGTGATTTACGCGGGAAAATTGCAAAAATCGCACGCAGCCAAGCACCTGTCTACATTAATGGTGAATCAGGCACAGGCAAAGAGCTCGTTGCACGCCTCATCCACAAGCAAAGCGCTCGCTCCTCGGCACCTTTTATTGCGGTTAACTGCGGGGCAATCCCACACGAATTAATGGAGAGTGAATTTTTCGGACATAAAAAAGGCAGCTTTACAGGAGCTCATGATAATAAAGTCGGCTTATTTCAAGCAGCCAATGGCGGCACCCTTTTTTTAGATGAAGTAGCCGATCTACCCTTACATTTACAAGTGAAGTTGCTTCGCGCCATTCAAGAAAAAAAAATACGTCCCGTAGGCAGGCATGAGGAAGAAAGTATAGATATCCACTTACTTAGCGCAACGCATAAAGACCTTGCTCAATTAGTGCATGATAATTTATTTCGCCAAGATTTATATTATCGTATTAATGTTATTGAACTGAATGTACCTGCATTACGTGAAAGGGCTGAAGATATTCCTCTGCTTATCCAACATTTTCTAACTAAGCTTATCAATCACCAGCCTGATATTAAGCTTTCCAAGCAAGCCATTAAAGCTCTGCAAAAATATAGCTTTCCAGGCAACGTAAGAGAGTTAGAAAACATTTTAGAGCGCACGGTTGCGCTACATGAGCAAGGAGATATTTCCGAGCAAGATTTAAATCTTCAAAACCACTCCAGTCACACTAGCAACCAAGCCAACCATGCCGTGAGCAATAATTCCTTAGAAGAGTATCTAGAAGGTATTGAAAAACAGCTCATTAGTGATGTACTAGAACAAAATAATGGGGATAAAATATCAACTGCAGAGCAACTAGGGATGAGTTTTCGCTCTTTACGCTATCGACTAAAAAATTAGGGCTCGCTTCATGACTAAAATATTACACACTCTATTTTTACTCACTATTAGTTTTTCAATCTATGCAGAAACTGAACAAGAGCTATTTTTAGCCGCCATTCAAGGCAAAGAGTCTCGCATTCAAAACATGCTTGCTCAAGGCATGGATGTTAATAGCACTGTCAACGGAAACCGCACAGCATTAATGGCTGCAGCTCATAATGGCAACTACAAAACCATACAACTACTGATAACTTATGGAGCAGATGTTAATTTGAGTGATAAACAAGGAGTCACAGCTCTGATGGATGCTGTTAATTTTGGTGATGAAAAAATAGTGCAATTATTAATTAATGCCGGAGCTGATATCAATGCTAAAGATGCAAAAAATAACTCTGTTTTAGACAGAGCCAAAAAAACACAATACAAACACCTTATAGCAATACTAGATCCAAATTCAGAGGAAAAAGAAGAAAGTCAGGCTAAACCTGAGGAGGCTGAGGGTGAAGAAACTAGCGAATAAATAGCAGGCATAAAAAAACCTCGCTAGGCGAGGTTTCTTTTACCGAAATTCGATAGTATTCTTAGCTAGCAACAACACTTGTTGCTTGAGGACCTTTTGGACCATTTTCTACTTCGTAAGAAACAGCTTGTCCTTCATTTAGTGTTTTGAAGCCTGTACCTTCAATTGCACTGAAATGTACGAACACGTCTGCGCCGCCGTCATCTTGAGAAATAAAACCAAAACCTTTAGCTTCGTTGAACCACTTAATAGTACCTGTTGCCATGTTACTTTACCTGAAAAATATTAAATAAAAATTATATAGTTTGCGTACAGTTATTGAAACGGAGACGAACATGGGGTAACACGGAGGGAACAACCAAAACTGCCAATACCAAAATCTGTAGCTGGTAGGTACTATATCGTTTTTTGAGAAATTTACTAGGATTAATTTACATTACTTACTATAAGTACATTATAAAAATATTTAAACATTTAATTTCAATGAGTTGAATCAGGTCCTCTTTACCTAGAGAACAATAGAAACCGTCCCCTGATAGCCTTAAAAAATAGCTATGTCATCGTTAGATGTTTAAAATACCTGCAAATAAAATCATGTCACAAGCCTATATGAAGCTTACATAATACGGGGTGTAATACACATAAGCGAGGGGTAAAATTTACCTTGATTCTATCTTTTGGTATTTTCCAAGACAATGCCCTGTCACTCCTAGGGCAAGCCCATATAAACTTATTTAACTATCAATGAGTGTCGCATAACTTGCTAAAACTAAGCTTATATCCTCATTTAATTTATATGCGCTCGCCCTGCTTTGACTCCCTATTCCGTTCCTACATACGGGTTTAGTATATAAAGCAAACCCTTTTAAGCTGGCTTGTTTTCCTCTTCTTACTTGTAGCTCTTTTCTAAGAAAAAACCGTCTCTCCTTTCAAATAAGCTAAAAAGTGTGAACTTGATCAGAGTTTCCTTAAGCAGGTATTTTCCTCCATACTTCCTAGTTTTCTACAGCAATTGCATCCGGCGCATCGATAGCATCAAGTTGCTCTTGTGCTTCTGTAATTTGAGCCTCATCTAAGCCATCAACCGCTGATGGGCCAGTCGCCGTATCATCTAAACCACTAACAAGGCCAGAACTATCATCAAACTCGGACTGTACATTTAGCAAGCCTTCTTCAGTTTTAATATCGGTATTCTTCGAGTTATTATCACAAGCCACCAGAAATAAGCTGCTTCCAAGTAATAAAATCTTTGTTAATGAAAAACAATATCTAGTTTTCATGCTTTCTCCTTTTATTTATAAAATAATACCAATCACAATAAGTTTTTTAATCTCCTCATCCTAACCTTCTCCAGCAGGAGAAGGAATAACGAGCGAACTTACTGGGGTTGGTATAATTAATCACTTAAATAAGAGAGCTTAAGTTGCCGGCACAGTGACTGAACCAATCGTTTCACCCACGGAGTCTTCACTAAATCCGCACAAAGGGTGGGTAAAGGCATTAGTCATCGCACCACCAATAGTTCCTGCTGAATTTGCTGCATCGTAAGTAATTTTTTCAAGATTTACAAAACCTTCCGTCGTTGGCGCACCTTTATGTTGCGTAAGCTCTGCTCGAGTACGCCAAGCAACATTATGGTCCGCACACGATGTATCTCCACTAACACCTAAAGCACCAATAACATCGCCATTACTATCATAAATCGCAAGACCGCCCCCCAAAGACATTAATGCCACCAACTTTCATACCATTCATAGGGTCGTTATGCATCCCATAGTGCTTTGAATTACCGCGATATGCAGCACGGGGGTCAACAGGGTTACTTTCTTGCAAGCCAAATAAAGACCCACCCGGCTGACTAACCCCATATAAGGAAGCACTAGACCACGAAACCTGTCTACTACTAAAAGAATTTGCCGTATTCGCTTTTTGCGCTGAAATAACACGACTACCAGGCCATGGATCAGCCTCAGAATTATTAGTTGCTGAATTAACCGCTTTAACAATTGCACACACAGCCCCATATCGGTTTACAACTGTTGCCCACATATCAAAATCCAACCCTCCATTTGTGGAAGACACTGCTGTTTTTAAAGCAGCTTCAAGTTCACTATGAGAAGGTAAATCTTTGCAATCATTATTAGGCGCAGCAATCATTATTAGGCGCAGCATAAACAGCTGAAGAGCTCAATAAAATACTAGTTACTGCTAAACTAAGAATATTCTTTTTCATATCAAAACCTTTATAAAAATTATTTTACAAAAAAAACTAACTGCTAAGGTCATCTTTAAACCCGCGCTTTGATTGTACCCCCTTTAATAAAAAACATCTATTTCCGAGCAGCATATTCCTTATTTAAACAGCCATCTAACTCATTGACTTATAAGTATATTCTTATATATTAATCATAAAGCGTAGGGATCGCTAAGCGCTTATGCTGTGTTTTATTGAAAGTTTCAATAATCAGTTTACTAATATCACTAGCCAAAATTTTTCCTTCCAAAAAATCATCTAACTGCTCATAACTTAAACCTAGCGCATCTTCATCTGTTTTATTAGGTGATAAGTCCTCTAAGTCTGCTGTTGGCGCTTTATTAATAAGCGACTCAGGTGCTTTTAACGTTGCAGCAAGCTGCCTAACTTGGCGCTTATTTAAACCGAAAAGCGGAGCAAGATCACAAGCACCATCACCCCATTTAGTAAAAAAACCGGTAATATTTTCTGCAGAATGATCTGTCCCTATAACTAAGCCACCTAATAAACCTGCAATTTCATACTGGGCCGCCATCCGAGCTCGAGCTTTTACGTTACCTTTATGAAAATCAACTAAACTAGCCGCTGGCGTTGAGATACCTTGCTCTGCTAATGCAGCCAATGATTCTTTATGTACACCATCAACACCTTTTTGCACATTAACAACAAGGCTTTTGGAAGGTTGAATAAAGTCCAAGGCTAATTGGGCATCACTTTCATCCGCCTGAATATGATAAGGCAATCGCACAGCAATAAACTGATAGTCCGCTGAGCTTTCCTCTTGGCTGAGTTGCTCAATGGCTAATTGGGCTAAACGGCCACAAGTGGTGGAATCTACCCCACCACTAATCCCTAATATTAATTTTTTTAAACCTGAATTTTTTAGTTGTTGCTTAATAAACGCAATACGGCGTTGTATTTCAAATGCGGGGTCAATTTTAGGAAGAACCTGCATCTGTTTAATAATATCTTTTTGTATCATTAGCGAGCCAAATGTTTTGCGGCAAAGTGGCTTTAATTTTAGCATTATTTTGTTTTTATATTAAAATGCTCCTCATAAACACTTCTGCTTCAAACAGGCCTCAACTTATGTTTAAAGAAAATTACCTTTTATGAGTGAAAAAAATAAAATATTAGTCGATGTAACGCCGCGTTATATTGCCGAGCAATCTAAACCCAATGATAAAAGGTTTGTTTTTGCTTATAAAATTACCATTACCAATATAGGCTCAGAACCTGCAAAGCTAATACGCCGAAAATGGTTAATTACTGATTCAAATGGAAAAATTGAAGAAGTACAAGGTGATGGTGTCATTGGCCAAACTCCTCACTTAAAAGTCGGCGAGTCGTTTGCTTACACTAGCGGTGCACTGATTAAAACATCGGTGGGCACTATGGAAGGCAAATACATTATGCAAACCGATACAGGCGAAGAGTTTGATGCAATCATTCCTCGCTTTACTTTATCTATTCCCAGAACTTTACATTAGCCATGGCCACCTATGCTATTGGCGATATTCAAGGCTGTTTCGATGACTTACAGCGCCTATTAGCTAAAATTAATTTTAACAAAAAAACGGATACCCTTTGGTTTGCGGGAGATCTAGTCAACCGAGGGCCTAAATCTTTAGAAACATTACGCTTTATTAAATCCTTAGGTGACTCGGCAGTTTGCGTACTGGGTAATCATGACCTGCATTTATTAGCCACAGCTTATAATTTATCTCCCTTTAAAGCGAAAGATACTTTAGCCGAAATTCTTGCTGCAGATGATAAAGATGAACTACTTGATTGGTTAAGGCATCGACCTCTTTTTCATTACAATGAATACTTTTGCTTATTACATGCAGGCTTACCCCCACAATGGGATTTTTTGACGGCTAAAAAAATGGCCAAAAAAGTTGAAAACATATTACGCAGCAAGCACTATTTAGATTTTTTCTCTATTATGTACGGCAATAAGCCTAAGCAATGGAATAAGCATTTAACGGAGGAAGAGCAACTTCGCTTTACTGTTAATTGTTTTACCCGTATGAGGTTTTGTGACTCACAAGGTAAACTAGATTTTAGATACAATGGCGGGCTAGGCAGTCAGGAGGAGCATTTAATGCCTTGGTTTGATGTGCCTAATAGAAAAAGCCTAGGCCTCAACATTATCTTTGGCCACTGGTCTGCACTGGGCTATCATAAGTCCAATCAATGTTATGGCATAGATACAGGCTGTTTATGGGGCGGGCAATTAACAGCGCTAAAGCTTGGCAAAAGACCCAAAAGAATTAGTATTGATTGTGCTGGCTACCAGAAACCTAAAAAGTAACAGGCAAAAAAAATGCACTTGAACCAATGGTTAAGCGCATCAAAAGGGGGGTAAACTCAATTTGTCTCGTTTGGGAGTGCATTTAAGAGTTGCGTATATCATATCCAACTAAAAGGCAATTGAAAATGTGACAAATTGTCGCACTGGAGAAATTCAGTCTATTTTTTGAACTGAATCACTTTATTAGCTGGGTTTAAATTAATCTCATCAATAATAATACCAGCACGGGCATTAATAATATAAGTCGCTGCACCAGCAACATCCTCTGCGTTTAAGTGTTGATTTTCTTCATTACCAGGTGCGAAATTCAAATGGTCAAAGAACTCTGTCTTAACCATTCCTGGGTTAATTAAAGACACTCTAACCTTACTTTTAGCGCACTCATCTCGCAAAGCCTGACTAAACCCACGAATAGCAAATTTACTTGCACAATAAATTGAACCCTTTCGACTGCCTTTTAAAGCGGCTTCAGAACCTATAAAAATAAAATCAGAGACATCTTTACGTTTAAAAGTAGGTAAAAAATATTTAGCGACAAAACTAATACTAATAAAATTAAGATTCATTAATTCCTGTATTTGGCTTAAAGAAAATTCTTCTAAATGCCCAAACTCTCCTCTTCCGGCAGCAAAAATTATACTGTCTATATTAGGAAATCGCGCCGTTAGTGCTTTAAGGTTTGCTGCTAAGTTTGCTAAATCGCTTAAATCAATTTGATGCGGTGTAAACTTAGGATGAGAGACAATAAACTGCGCACAGTTTCTTGTAAGGCCAATCACTTCATGCCCCTGTCTTAATAATGCAATAGCACAAGCCTGCCCTATTCCTGAGCTGGCACCGGTAACAAGAATCGTTCTTTTTATAAACTGCATGGAAAAAATTGCCCTTCAGTAATATAAATCAGCAATTCCGCACTACAAAATTGCATCATTTCTGCTTCTAATTCTGCTTTATATGACATCATACCTTGCTGAGACTCTAATGGACTAGCAAAGAGTTTTTCTTCAGGGTAAAGCTTATGAATTTTCTTAAAATAATTATCCGGTAAACGAAACACACCTAGGCTAACGGAGTGTAATGATTCGGCTTTAATTTTAGCAAAAACCATTTTAAATAAGCTTTTATAATGTTCTTGGTAGTCATCTTCGTAAATAATCGGGTCAAAGCGTAAACCGATCTTCCAGCCATGTTCTTGCAATTTAATCAGAGCATCTAAACGCTTATTAATTGTCGGTGCTTTATGCTCTAAAGCAGAGGCAATCTCATCAGGGGTAAAGCTAAACGCAATAATACAGCGCTCAACTGCCGGAATATTTAATAAATGCCTTACTTGCGTGCTTTTAGTGCGTAATTCCATCCAAGCATTAGGAATTGATTCAATAACAGGAATAAATTCTTGCGCAAAATGACTAACTGGCTCTAGAGCAAGACTATCACAATCATATCCTGAAAAAAAGTGTACTGCCTCGTTAGGGGTTTCAGCACAAAGCCGTTTTATATCCGCAAAATAATCTTCATAATTAACAAATAATACATAATTAGCCGACTGGTACATGCCTTGTAAAAAACAATAGCGGCAATCATAAAGGCAATTAAGCATGTGTGAAAAGTAGTAGTTCCGCTCTGCACCGATACTATATTCCGGCGGTGTTTTTAAAGCAAAACCTTTATATTTCTCAGCTAAAATCAAAGCAGGCTGTTGTTTTTGTAATCGAAAATTTTGTGCTTTAGGGTTGAAAACTTCACCATAACGAGCGCAAGTGATTTGCCGTGCTTTAGGAAATCGCGCACATATTTCTAAAACACGAGGATGCTGTAGAATGTTCTCTTCTATATAAATAGTTTCAATCATCAGCAAAAAGTAAGGTTAAAGTATTGGTTTTGAGCATGATAGCATTTTAGTTTTCTTCAATGTGACGAGCTAAACGCAAAACAGATAAGTTTAAGTACTTAGGCTGACAGAAACGAATGATGATAGTAATGCGCAAATATATTTTTACCAGTAATTATACACAGGCAGTGATTGATGACCGAATCTATACGACTTGATAAACACTTAGTTAAACTCATTCAGTGCTCACGCGGTGAAGCACAAAAATACATCGAAGGTGGCTGGGTTTCAGTTGATGGTGAAGTCATTGATTTACCTCAATATCAAATACTAGAACAAACTGTTGAGCTGAATGCTAATGCAACGCTAACAGCAACTCAGCCGCGTACCATGCTATTACATTTACCGGCAGACTTTAATGCAACCAACCCAATTGCAGCACTTAAATTGATTACGCCAGAAAGTCACTGGACTGAGGATAAATCCAATATTCGACTTTTAAAGCGCCATTTTGCCAAGTTATTACCTACGGCCCCTATTGAAGAGGGCGCATCGGGTTTAATGGTGTTTTCTCAAGATGGAAAAATCGTGCGTAAGTTAGTAGAAGAGGCAAAAACTAACGAGCAAGAATATACGGTAGAAATACAAGGTGCGATTGTAGAAGGTGGCTTAGAAAAACTGAACAATAAATTTCAGCGCGATGGCTGGCTATTACCTGCTGCAAAAGTAAGCTGGCAAAATGAAACACATTTACGCTTTGCACTTAAAAATGTTCACCAAGGACAGATTAGGTTTATGTGCGAAAGCGTGGGCTTAAGCGTCACGTCCATGAAGCGCTTACGCATAGGTCGTGTCTCTATGGGCAAAATCAAACCAGGCGAATGGCGTTACCTACCTGAAGGTACTTGGTTTTAAATCACTTTATTGGTGCACATTAGCAGTTGAGAGTTGATGCAAGTCATTTAGCTCTCACAGCTAATGCTGATAAAAAGCTGTTATCAAATCAAACAAAAAAGAGCAGATAAGTTAACAGAATGGTAATCGTTCCAGCAATAATACCTGTCTTGTATATTAAAGTTTTTTGCTGCCAGTAGTAGTTTAAACTGGCTTTCTTTCGGAAATAAAAAAGCTTGCAACAATAAAGCAAGTTTTTGCAAAATAATACCACCTTTTTAAACGTAAAAAAGCCTATAGCGATTCCAACAGCCCAAAGTATATAAAAGCTAATTAGCTGTGTGTCATGTACATGAGTATGCAAAACAGCCTCCACTGCATGCTCCAAATACATAGAAATCACTTCATACGCGATGAATAGTGCCTCTATGACAAATTCAACAACAAACTCTATTCCTCCAATTATCAGCTCAAAAACAGTATCAGGAAAGCTAATTAATGAAATCAAAAAAACCGCTAACAACGCTTGAAGTGAATAGTGCTTCGCTTTTTTCTTGTAAATATGTTGCTCAAGAATTTTTGTGTCTTCCGCTCTTATATTAACGAATTTAGCGCCAATTAAAAAAGGGTAGCTATCACTTTCAAAGGGATTACTCGGCTTACAATAAACAACCTCACAAGAAACGGTAACCACTGTCATGCTCGATAATAATAGTATTCTTAATAGAATATGCTCCCCTGGCTGTAATTCCTCTAGGCAGGTATAGGAAATACCAGTAGCACTAATATTAACATTGAGTGTTTCGTTTTCTTGGCTGCTTGATTTAGGTAGATGACCGTCTTTATCTTGTACAAAAGAAGCTTCATCATCTTGATGTTTCGAAGGCGTTGAGTAGTCTGCTGGAGAGCTTATTTTCTGATAAAAAAGATCAACATGCTCATAACTACGTAGCGCACGCCTACGATTTTCCGTACTCTTATCTATTATACTCGCTGCCATATAAACTCCCCCTTAGCGACCAAAAGCATCATCTTACAGTGAAATATTGAGCATACATGAAATTACCCTAACGCGGTAGGCTTATCTTTTTTCCTTTTACACGCTAACTAACTTTAGCATTAATAATTATTTTCCCTGCAGTGCAAGACGAATAATTTCTTCACAGCTTTTATCTTCTTGCGCGATATTTTGTACCATTTTGCTTGCCTCTGTGGCTTTATAACCTAGCGCACATAAAGCGCTAATCGCTTCTTGTTTTGCATTGCTACGGCCAACCGTTGGTACATCAACTGACTGATTTTCGGCTTGCTGACTAACCCCTTCTAACTGCGGTAATTTATCGCGCATTTCAACAATTAATCGTTCAGCTGTTTTTTTACCTACTCCAGGCAAACGAATGAGTGCTGCGGTATCGTTATCATTAATGCAACGATGGAATTCATCGACACTTTGGCCGGATAAAATAGCTAAAGCCAACTTAGGCCCTACTCCATTTACCTTAATCAACAATCTAAACATCACTCTATCGGCTTCCGTAGCAAAGCCAAATAAAACATGAGCATCTTCACGAATAGAAAGGTGAGTTTGTAGCTGTATGGTTTCGCCTAAGGCAGGAAGATTGTAAAAAGTCGTCATCGGCGCATTAATTTCATAACCCACGCCTTGCACATCTAAAATTAATAAGGGGGGCGTTTTAGAAACTAATTTACCGCGCAAAAATCCGATCACTTATTTAACCCTTTATTAATTTGTCTTTGTGTTTTCTGGTAGTTAGCGTGACAAATACTAATTCCTAATGCATCACTCGCATCTATTTGCAGCTCACCCGTAATGCCTAACAAAACCTTTACCATTTGTTGCACTTGGCTTTTATCAGCGGAACCTTTACCCACAACCGCTTGTTTAACTTGCCTTGCGGCATATTCATATACCGGAATATCAAATAACTGCACGGCACAAATAGCCGCGCCACGCGCTTGGCCAAGTTTTAAAGCAGAATCCGCATTTTTATGCATAAAAACCTGTTCTATGCCCATTTCCGTGGGCTTATACTCTTCCACGACATCACTAATACCAGCAAAAATCTGCTTAAGCCGCAAAGGAAAATCATCCCCTTTAATACGCAAACAGCCACTGGCTATATATTGATAACCATTGGCTGTTTCATCGATGACACCGAAACCGGTAATACGTGAACCTGGGTCTATCCCCAGTATTCTAGCCACCGAGTTCTTCTAATTCCGCTAACACTTCTTCGCTAATATCCGCATTTGAATACACGCTTTGCACATCATCTAAATCCTCTAGCACATCTACTAAGCGTAATATTTTCTCAGCATCATTGACATCTAATGCAACTTTTAAATCTGCTTGCATAGTGACCTCGCTGGCTTCTGGCTCAAACCCTGCTGCGATCATTGCATCTTTAACCGTTAAATAATCATCTCCACCTGTCATGACATCAATCGAGCCATCATCATGAGTAATCACGTCTTCAGCACCTGATTCTAAAGCGACTTCCATCACTTCGTCTTCATTTACTTCTGGGCTATAACTCAAAATACCGACTTTATTAAACATATAAGCAACAGAACCATCTGTGCCTAAGTTGCCACCCGCTTTAGTAAAAGCATGACGTACTTCAGCAACGGTACGATTACGGTTATCCGTTAAGCAATCGACCATAACGGCAATACCACCCGAACCATAACCTTCATAACGCACTTCTTCGTAGTTAACACCCTCCACGTTACCCGTCGCTTTTTTAATGGTATTTTCTACTGTATCGCGCTTCATATTAGCGCCTAATGCTTTATCGACAGCCGCACGTAAACTTGGGTTGTTAGCAATATCACCACCGGATTTTGCTGCTACGGTAATCTCACGAATTAACTTGGTAAATAATTTTCCACGTTTCGCATCTTGTCCTGCTTTACGGTGCCTAATATTAGCCCACTTACTATGTCCTGCCATGATCTCTCTCGTTATGTTTATCTATTCAAATTTTAGCATTTTGTGCTGATTTTTTCGAGCCGATTACGACTGGTATAAACGCCCCCACATATCATAATCATCTGCTTCTTCTATTTCTACAGTCACTAAGTCGCCTACTTTTAAGTGCGTAGCGCCATCAATAAAAACCTGGCCATCAATTTCAGGAGCATCTGCCATGCTTCGAGCAACCGCACCCTCTTCAACCACTTCATCAATAATGACTTGTTCGATTTGCCCAACGCGCTGCTGTAATCTTGCCGCACTAATACCCGCTTGGTGCGCCATAAAGCGTTCTAAACGCTCTTGTTGTATCGCTTCAGGAATTTGATCCGGTAGTTCATTAGCAGCAGCACCTTTTACCGGTGAATAAGCAAAACAACCGACACGATCTAACTGCGCTTCCGTTAAGAAATCTAATAACTCTTGAAATTCTGCTTCTGTTTCACCCGGGAAACCAACAATAAAGGTACTTCTAATCACCAAATCAGGGCAGATTTTACGCCATGCTTTAATTCGTTCTAAATTATTTTCCGTTGCAGCTGGGCGCTTCATTAACTTTAATATACGCGTATTGGCATGTTGAAAAGGAATATCTAAGTAAGGCAAAATTTTACCCGAAGCCATTAATGGCACAACTTCATCAACATGTGGGTAAGGGTAGACATAATGCATTCGCACCCAAATACCTAGCTCGCCTAAAGCTTCGGCTAAATCATAAAAGCGTGTGCGAATTTCTTTGCCTTGCCAATCATATTCAGCGTATTTTAAATCTAAACCGTAAGCGCTGGTATCTTGCGAAACAACTAATAATTCTTTTACCCCAGCATCCGCAAGGCGCTTTGCTTCTGCCAATACACTATTAACCGGTCGACTGACTAAATCACCCCGCATAGACGGAATAATGCAAAAACTACAGCGATGATTACAGCCTTCCGATATTTTTAAATAAGCATAATGTTTCGGCGTTAATTTAATGCCTTCTGGCGGCACTAAGCTAGTAAATGGATCATGCGCAGGCGGTAAATGTTTATGTACGGCAGAAACAACTTCTTCCAAAGCATGCGCACCAGTAATTTCCAAAACTTGCGGGTGTTTTTCTAAAATCTCATCCGGTCTTGCACCTAAACAGCCCGTAACAATGACTTTGCCATTTTTATTCAGCGCCTCACCGATACTGTCGAGTGATTCTTCTACCGCTGAATCGATAAAGCCACAGGTATTCACCACCACCATATCCGCACCTTCATAATCAGGCGCGACCTCATAACCTTCTGAACGTAATTTCGTTAAAATACGTTCGCTATCCACTAATGCTTTAGGGCACCCTAAGCTAATAAACCCAATTTTTGCTGCTTTTGTCATTTTATCTATTCTTTTATTACGGTGATCTACTTAATTTACCAAGCATACTACCCTATTTTGCAAAATGTATCGCCAACCAGATACTTTCTTGTTGAAAATCAGTCCAATCAACTCGATGTTTTTTATGCGCAGGAATCAATAAATAGTCACCAGATTTTAAGCGTTTCATTTCATGAGGTTCTGCAAACTCCAAGATCGCTGCTCCTTGCAATAAAATCACCCACTCATCTGTTTCTTGGTCATACCATTTATCTTTCGCATCACATTGCCCTTTGGAAACAATACGCTCGATTTTTATCTGCGGGTTTTGCAACAAAGTACTAAATAATTCATTAGATAATTGTTCGGGAATTTCTGCTAATATATTTTTTACCTTCATCTAGCCTCCCTTTATTTCATGTTGAAATTAGTATTGCTGAGTTTTTTTATCAATTTTTCTTGCCATGCACAAGCAACATCAGACTGGGTACTCGCAAAAGAAAAAAAGGGTATTACAGTTTATACCCGCACACTCGCCAACTCTAATTACAAAGAATTCAAAGCGGAAGTTAATATTAGCGCGAATTTAACGGATGTACTGCATTTTATTAAAGATCCGAAGCGCTGTCCTGCCTGGCAATATAAATGTATTTATAAATTACAGCTAAGCGAAGGTTATATCTATAAATTAAGCAATCTACCCTGGCCCTTAAATGACCGATATACCGTCATGCAAAGTGATGAATCCTTTAATACAAAAACTAAAATACACACACTTAATTTAAAAAACATTCGCCGTGATTTACTAGCGGAAAAAATTAAAACCCAATTACCTGCCGAAGGAAATACGGTACAAATGCGCACTTCAGATGGCTACTGGAAATTTGATGTCAGCGATGCCCCTAATATACATATCACCCACCAAATGCACGGTGACCCTGCTGGCATCATTCCCGCAGGTTTAGCTAATTTAGGGGTGATTAACGCGGCTTTTGTGAGTTTAAGTAATTTAAAAAAGCACTTTTCTGCACCATAAAAGCCAATCATTAAAGTTAATTTCCACTGCGTTCACTAGAAAAATAATACATAAATCGGCTTAAATTAACCACCTTTCCATGCTCTATTTCAATACCTTCCTGCAATAACAATTCAATCTTTTTATCTGTTCCAAGTGCATATTGCCCTATATCGCCATCACTACGAATAACTCGATGACAAGGACGCTTAATAAGCTGATCATTTTTTGCCATTGCTGTTCCAACAGCTCGATACGCTTTACTATTAAGCGCTTTAGCTATTTCAGCATAAGTGGTCACTTTTCCTTTTGGAATTTTCTCTAATAACGCGTAGCAACGTAGGTGAAATTCAGAATAATTCATGATTTTAGACTGCTAAAAGTATTTAATATGAGGAAATACTCCCCCACCCCTATGAATTTATTTCTTAACTCAAAATAACAAAAATCGGAAATTACTAGTTAATAAACATAGATAAAATTTACCTACCACACTGCCTAGTTTGGGATATTCATGTTAACCTAAAACTTAATTATAAACATTGCTATTGAATACTTATGATTGATATAAAGTGGGATGAAAAGTTTGCTGTTGGCCACGAGAGAATAGACCAAGAGCATCAGATTTTTTTAGGCTTAATTAAATCAGTATCATCTGCTGCTGACCAGGGTGCAACAAAGGAGAGGATAT
>JAQRMR010000104.1 GCA_028599115.1 Methyloprofundus sp. | reverse complement strand
TACCCAGTGAGCTAAAAGACTATTTTAACGAACTAGAAACCAGCAAAACCAATGAAAAGCTGTTAGCGCAATGGCAAAATTATTGCTCACCAACAGAAGAAACACCCGCTGACTGGGAATATATTGTCAAACCAGAAACGGGGTATTTAGTCCCCATAATGACAGGCTACAAAGCTATATCACCTGTTTATAACAATGCGGAGGTAGCAAGTACTAGAGACAATGAAACCGATGTTTGTTTTGTTGAGTCAGTCCATAGCATAGGTGAGTGGCAAAGTGTACATAGGCTGAGAGAGCCAGAAGAACTAAATAGCTGTCTTTGGCATTACCATTACGAAGAAAATTGGTACTTGTGCAAACAAAATTCAGCAGAACAAAAAGAAGAGATAAATCATCACGAAATAATCACTGAAAATCCAGATGACGATTTTTTGTAATGAGCAGAAATAATTAATTTAAAACAAAGGAAAAAATATGACTATTCAACTACCCAGCCTACTTTCATTTGAACGTAAACTAGAAACCTCTGACGCCCTAATGTATTCGGGAAATTGGGAAGATGTTTCTACGAGCAAAGAAACAAAAGAGACTAATAATACTTGGAAAGAAATCCCTATTACTAAGCGTAATAATCGTTCTACACAAAGTGCCTACGGGATTGACGATGCTAAAAAACCTGAACCAAACCCAGTATCATCCGATAGCGACGATGCAAATTTACCGCATAATAGCGATACTTTAAAGCTCAGCTATACAGTGAGAGTTATTGGTGATGTAGGTAAGCCTTTTGCTTGCAATTCACCAGACTTTGAAGCAGCAATCACTGAAAAAATAAGTGAATTTAAAGAACAAAATGAGCTGCAAGATTTAGCACTTCGTTATGCTTATAATATTGCAAATGGGCGTTTTTTATGGCGTAACCGAGTCTGTGCCGAAAGCATTATAATCCATGTTTTTAATGGTGATGAAAACAAGCCTTTAGCATTTAATGCCTATGACTACTCCTTAAAAGATTTTGATAAAAATAGTGACAATCAAGCTTTACAAGAACTCGCTCAGATTATTCAAACTGGATTTAATGGAGAAAGTGATTTTTCTTTTATTAAAGTCAATGCTTATGTAAAGTTAGGGGCTGGACAGCATATTTTTCCATCCCAAGAAATGAATATGGGTGAAAAGAAAAAGGTGCTTTTTAAACTGGACGAATGTGCAGCAATACATAATGTAAAAATTGGTAATGCATTACGCACAGTTGATAATTGGTATGAAGAATCAGGATTACCCATTGCCGCAGAACCTTATGGGTCTGTGACTCAGCGAGGACAAGCTTATAGAAAAAGTAAAAATGACTTATATACACTGATGACTCATTGGGTGAATGATAAAGAATTGACTGATAATGATAAAAACTATGTTATCGCTAATTTGATTCGTGGAGGTGTTTTTAGCGGAGAGAAGAAAAAGGCAAAAAAATGAAATACTACTTAGACATTACCTTATTACCTGACACAGAAATTAGCCTAGGCTTCCTTTGGCAAAAGGTTTATCAGCAGCTGCATTTGGCGTTGGTGGAAAACAAAATAGCTGAAAATGAATCGGTCATTGCTGTTTCTATTCCAGAATACGGGAACAAACAATTTCCTTTAGGCGATAAAATACGCTTACTTTCCCAAACGAAGACGCAGTTACAGCAGCTTGATATTGAAAAATGGTTAAATCGACTAACAGATTACACCCACTTTAAACCTATAAAAGAAGTGCCCTCATCGGTTAACCAGTTTGCTCGGTTTAAACGAAAGCAATTTGATACGAATGCTGAACGATTAGCTCGTAGGCGGGCGAAACGAAAAGGTGAGTCGTTAGAGCAAGCCGTAAAGCACTTTGTAGGTTTTGCGAGTAGGGAAGCTAATTTGCCTTTTTTGAATATGAAAAGCCTAACAAATGAGGATCAATTTAAATTATTTATTGAAAGAGAGGTGGTTAATACAGCAGAAAACGGAAATTTTAGTTGTTATGGCTTAAGCAAAGGGGCAACTGTTCCATTGTTTTAGGGTAATTATTTTCATTTTGACCTTTATTTTTTACGCTCTTTAATAATATATAAAAATCAACTGGTTATAGCTGGAATGAAAATGGACAGTAAATTGTTAAATTTATCGCTAAGTTCTTGTTGTAACTATTTTTTTACTTGTTTATGATGTATTCACTGCCGCACAGGCAGCTTAGAAAAAGCATCCACAATATAACTTCCGCAATTAAAAATTCACTGCCGCACAGGCAGCTTAGAAAGGGAA
>JAQRMR010000103.1:12712-91582 GCA_028599115.1 Methyloprofundus sp. | reverse complement strand
CCAATACCGCTGCGTGTTTGGCGCACAAATGGCTCGTAAGTTAGAGGGGCTTGATTAGACTTGTGTGTAAGGAGATGGGCTTAATCTAACCCTGTAATATGCTCATGAAGTATATTCAACAACATCCTTTGCTCAATAACTATTTTTCCTATTAATGCCTTATTCAATAATTCATTAATATGTGAGTGTGCAAAGATAATACTCGGCAAAAATAACTCATAAGATTTATTGATCACATCATCAATATTTATATCAGATTCATATGTAGATGATATAAATATATCTAAAGTAAAAATAACTTCCTCATCTGATTCTTGAGTTGCTTTAATTAGGATTTTTGTCGAAGCTGTAAATTTATTACTTTCATCAAGCGGGGAAATATCAAAATTAGCGGTAACTGAGATAGAGCCATTAACATTAGCTGCTGGATCTTTTACAAGGTTATATTCTGACTTAATAAGTCTAGTATTAATTAATTGTATTGCCATGTTTCTTCAGCCGCATTTAAGTTATAAGGAATATCAGTTGTTATATCAGCTGAATTAGAATGCATATGATTATGGTGATGGAAATGATGTTTTACCATAGACTTATCTGATAATTTGTCATCAACAGATTTTTTAATAAACTCATTTAAACTTATGTCATTCAAATGGGCTTCCATAGCTGCTTTTTTATGTAGCTCTGCTCCAATGCGAATATTTAACGACCCACTGAAAGCTTTTTGTGGTTTACGGTTTAGAGTTTTACATGTATCTATATAATCATCAACAGCCAGTTCAAATTCATTTTTTAACTCCATTACTGATGTTGCCTCATAAGTAACTAAGTCGTTAATAAACATTATTTCTCCGAAAATAATACCTTCTTCAAGGTCAAAATTTACTGAGCCTAAGTAATTTTTATAGTTTAATTGCTGTTTGTTTTTATTCATAATGTAAATCCTGCCTCTTTTAACTTAGCAACAACCTGTCTAACCATATACTGTTTCACAATTGAGCCTGGGTGTGGCTTGTGTAGGTTAATTAACGAATCATTTTCGGAGTGAAAGAACTTTACTCTTGATCCATTGCCTTCTATTTTTGTATACCCCAACTGGCCTAACAATGATATTAGCTCACTCCAAGTATAGTCACTTGGTATTTTTGATATCCGAGTCTTCTGTTTATCAAGTCCTGCCATAAATATAAATCAAGCAACTATAGTTTAGTTGCATACCTCGTGTAAAGTTTTTCTTGAAAAATAATCTTGTCTTTTACTCACTATTAACCACTCCATAATCATATAATAGGCGGCCATTCCTAGTTCATGAAACACCGGGATGTCCTATCGCCATTGTTCATTTTCACCACGGAGCGATTTATGAGAGCCCCAGTTCGTCCTGCGTCCGATTCAACTACGCACAAAAGCTGCTTCGTTAAATCTACCTCATTGACTTGACGGCTGTCGGGATAAAATTCTTGCCTCCCGAGCGAACTTACAGTTCACTTCGGATTGGCGAATTTCCCAGTCGCCTACTGCGGACTAAAAATCATCACTTCGCAAGCTCCGTTTCCCTGATTTTCAGCGATGGTATGCAGATGAATATGCTGCGCCAATTGTTGCCCCCATGTGTGAAGGACCACGGTAATGCCCAGCGTGCCTTTCCAGCGTTTATCTGCAAAACTCTGTAGGGTTTCCGTCGCGGATTGAATCAGGATCGTGTAAAGGCAGACCTGTGTAATGGTCAATAATTGGCTTGAAAGTTAGGGTGCTATGAAGTTGATGATAATTCCATATACAGCAGAATCAATAGATAAGCTAAGTTTTTAGGCGCGCAGGTTTGCCCAGTATGTTTGCTTCATTTGCCTCTAGCCATAACGGATATTTAAGCATAGCTTTGGAAAATAACTGACTTTGTAAATGTTGTTGTAACCAATTTTGCAAATGAGGAAAAGGGCTACCTCGATAGAGTTGTCGATTGACTCGAGAGTACTGCCGCACAAAAGGTAATAATGCAAAATCAAGTAAGCTGGGTGTAGAACCCATTAAAAAGGGGTGTTGTGACAATCGTTGCTCTAACGCTTGGATAAAAGGTTCACATTGTAGGCGGCACGCTTCTTCGTCATCTGCATGAAAACGTTTGGCACGTTTGTAGCGCTCTAAGTTGGGTTTAAATTGTTGGTCATTTTCATTAATTATTGTCAGCATTTCAGGCAATGCTTTTGCATCTTCTGCATAAAGTAAATTGTCAGGGTCACTAAGTTTAAGTGCCCATAACATAATATCCAAGCTTTCATCGATAACCTGAATGTTAGGCTCAATGCCTAACACTAAAACAGGTACCGTGCCTTTTGGGGAAAGCGATAGCATCTCAGCAGGCTTGTTTTTCATCACAATAGCGCGAATTAATACGCTTTGTTGAGACTTTAAAATGGCCAGTCTCGCGCGCATTGCATAGGGACAGTTTTGCAAGGAGTACAGTATGGGATAAGTCATAAAGAGAGTCCTAAGTAGCTATGCAAAATTATTCTAACTTTTTGGTAGGATGGGTAGAATGAAGTACCCGCTTTTTGGTACGTAATGAAACCCATCAATCTCACGCAGAATGATGGGTTTCACAAAAAGACGCTCTACCCATCCTACATTAAACAAAATGTTAAGATAATTCTGAACGACTACTTATTTGTGCACAAGCCATAGGCTATTTACAATCCTTTCCTGTACTGGTTTCTAGTCGATAATTCCACCATTTGGTGAAGATTTTGCTGTGCATTTTCATCACCGTTTAGGCTGTTTTCAAATTGAGTGATTAATTGTGCTTTGTCTGGCTCTGCTTTAGAGCCTGAACCAATGTCGGTGAGATCAATAAAAAACTCATCAAATAAATCACCAAGATCATTCACGATGTCTAAATTTAAAAATTGCTCATTATTATAGATGCTGGGGTAGCCGCCTTTTTGTTTATCAACAGCAAAAGAAACGCCACTGGTATTGGTGATCGTGGTCGATTTTTCGCACTTCAGCATACAACCATCTTCAATGCTGGGTTTTTCACAACCGACAGTGCGTTGGAAAAAACACTGCCTGCTGGTCATTAATAAAATAGGGTGATAAATGCTGTATATCAATTTGAAATTGTCAGGTCGGGCAATTTTTTTGATTTGTATACGGTTAATTTCGTTTGAAATAAAAGCACCGGCACAACTTAATTCTTCTTGCAGGGTTAATAATGCATAAGAATTGGTGGTATTTAAAAACGGGCCGGCAATCCACTCGATACCCATTTCAAAGGCTTTGTAGGCAATGCCTGTGTTATTGCTAACAATACGTTTAGGACGAACCTGTTCTAAAATTCGTATCGATTCATCATAATCTTTGCCAATTAAAACTGCTGGAAACCACGGAATTAAGCGTGGGTTATTTACTAGAATATCAATATGTTTATTGCAGCCTTTTTTTAGGCTTTCGGGCAATTTAAAATACACATCTGCATTGCTTAAATCAGCTAAATACAGATCCTTTACGTCGGCTATTAAAATTGACAAGCTCGGCTTGTCGATTATTTTTTTATGATGAACTAATTTGGGGACAGTAACAGGGGGAGTGATTTTGGCTAACTGAGTGAGCAGCAAAGTCGCCTGGTTTTTAAGTGTAGTTAATTCCTTAAAGGGCAGGATTAAATTTTCATGCAAGCCCGTGCAATTAAAATCGCTGATATCAAAATGATTGAAAGCAAAGTTTTTGAAACACTTTTCTAACACAGACTGATTAATCGGCAATTGTTGGGCAGCACTTAGTGTGGATTTTGTTTCTAGAACATGCGTTTTTTCCTTATCACCTATGATAATGGTTAAGCTTAATGGCTGATCCAGTTTGCCGGAAAAAGACAATGAAATGCTTTGCTTGGCAGTGCTAAGGTCTTTAATTTTTTCAACAAGCGCGTCACCTAGATTGTTTTTTTGCTGATAGTGGTCTTTCTTCACTTGCGCAATATCTTTCACTAAAACAACCTGACTTTCTTTTATGGCATGTTTAAGGCTGTAATCACGTGGGCTGTCGATAAACATATCTTTGGTGAGGTCACCCTTTAAAAAAGAGTTGGTAAAGCTACGGTTAAAAACACGGTGTAAGTTAGTATCATCATTTTGTAATTGGCCTGACTGTTCAAACGTGTCGATCTGTTTACGCCAAGTGTCAATAACGGTATAGACATAGTGTGCATTTTTGATTCGGCCTTCAACTTTTAAAGAATCAACCCCTGCATCAACCAGTGCTGGAAGGTCAAAATAGGCAGAATTATCCTTTAGGTTAAGCGGATACTGATTACCTGTTTCTGTGATTTCATATTCATCACGGCATGCTTGACTACAACTGCCTCGGTTACCTGAATTACCCACACTCACTGAGCTAGAATAGCACTGACCAGAAAAAGCAACGCACAAGGCGCCATGTACAAAAACTTCGCTTAACAGGCCTTGTTGATGAGCAACGGCGGTTAATGATTTTATTTCGTGGATATTAAGTTCGCGTGACAAATTAAGCCGTGATGCGCCTATTTTTGCCAGAAACTTTATTTGCCCTTCATTATGCGTTGTTAATTGTGTTGATGCGTGAATATCTAAGGTAGGGAAGTGTTTTTTGACTAAATTAAAAACACCCAAATCTTGCACGATAATGCCATCGATTTTGCTGTTAACCAGTTTATTGAGAACCTTAATTAAGCCCGCAATTTCTTGCTCTAAAATAACCACGTTTAAGGTTAAAAATACTTTGCAATCATGCTCATGAGCTAAGCGTAAAATTCCAGGTAAATCATCAAAAGACAAATTAGAGGCTCTATTGCGAGCATTGAAATTAACTAAACCACAATACACGGCATTAGCACCTGCAATAATACCGGCTTTAATGGCTTCAACATCGCCACCTGGTGCTAATAATTCAATTTTTTTATTCATTTTCGGTTCAGTAATATTAGAAAGCGACTAAGGAGTCTTGTTTAATGCAAATTTATATTGGGAACTAACGACAATACTATGACTTAAAGTTAGCTATTGTTTACTGTTTATAATGATTCTTATTACCTTCATTTCTGAAAAATATTTTCAATACACTCTGCCAAGAGTCGTTTTGCCCACATCAATTTCAGGCATAAAAAAAGCCTATCACTTGCATGATAAGCCTTTGATTTAATTGGTCGGGACGAAAGGATTCGAACCTTCGACCCCCACACCCCCAGTATGGTGCGCTACCAAGCTGCGCTACGCCCCGACATATAAACTTTAAACTAGATAACTTCACCTATTATTAGGACTAAAGTTTACTTTAGAATTTCCAGCACGTCTTCAAGCTCACCAATCATTTGATGAATAAGCTGCTTAGTTTTTGCTGAGTCATCTTTAACATTATCACTCTCTAAATGAACTTTAGCGCCACCAATGGTATAGCCTTGTTCATATAGTAAGGCTCTAATTTGCCGAATTAAAATAACGTCATTACGCTGATAATACCGACGGTTGCCGCGCCTTTTTACAGGCTCTAGCTGTTCAAATTCTTGCTCCCAATATCTTAAAACATGAGGTTTTACACCACACAACTCACTAACTTCACCAATTGCGAAGTAGCGCTTTGCGGGAATAACAGGTAATTCGTTATTATTACTCGGTTCCAGCATAGGCTTCTACTCGTATTTTTAACTTTTGTCCCGTTCTAAAGGTAACAACACGTCGTGCTGTAATCGGGATTTCTTCACCTGTTTTAGGGTTCCTTCCCGGACGACTACTTTTATCTCTCAGCTCAAATTTACCAAAACCTGAGATTTTGACTTGCTCACCCTGCTCTAATGATCCCTTAATTTCTTCGAAAAAAAGCTCGACCATTTCTTTTGCTTCACGCTTATTTAAACCCAAATCATCAAATAATCTTTCAGCAAAATCTGCTTTTGTTACTGCCATGTATTCTAATCTCTCAATTTTGCGCTAATATTTCTTGATAATGCGTCTAACACTTTGTTCACTATAGCATCAATGTCTGAATCAACAAGTGTTTCTGTTGAATTTTGCATCACTAAAGCCAGTGCGACACTCTTATATCCCGTTTCTACGCCTTGTCCGCGGTATATATCAAAAACCTTTATTTCTTTAATTAAAGCTTCCTGACAGTCATTAATGCAGCTTTTAATTTGCTGGAATGACACCTCTTCCCGTACTAATAACGCTAAATCGCGTCGTACTGATGGGAATTTAGATAATTTAGTAAAAGCAGGTACGTTACGTTTTAATAAAACATCTTGTGATAACTCAAATAAGAAAACACTGTTGTCAAAACCAAGCTGTTTTTCTAACGTGGGGTGTAACATCCCCAACCAACCTAATGAACGACCATCTCTGCTGATGATTTCCGCACTTTGCCCAGGGTGTAATGCTGGGTGTTTATTTGCAACGAACTGTACTTCATAGCCCGTTAAGGTACAAATAGCTTCTACATCTGCTTTAACATCATAAAAATCAACTTTACGAGCTGACTCATCCCACTGTTCGGCATTCACTGTTCCTAAAACCAAGCCTGCTAGCATTTTTTCCTGCTGATCAGCTTTAGTCCCTAAAAAACGTTGCCCCGATTCAAAAAAACGTACCCGTGTTTGCTGACGCTTTGTATTATAACTTGCCGCTTGTAATAGCCCACACCACAAAGTAGTCCGCATAACAGCTAAGTCGGCTGAAATCGGATTTTGCAATTTTATGTAGCTATCATTCGGTGCAATGGCTTTCTGAATATCTTCATCAACGAAACTATAGGTAATCGCCTCTTGATAATCGCGTGCCACCAATAAATCTTTAATTTGATCGATGGGTAAAACAGCTTCTGGCGCTTGGCTTAATGCTGAGCGCATTAACAAGCTACTTTGCGGTAGATTGTTATAGCCGTAAACACGTCCAATTTCTTCAATTAAATCTGCTTCTATCGCAATATCAAAGCGAAAACCTGGAGGCGTTACCAGCCAAGCTTCACCTTTAGCTTCAACAGTCATACCTAAGCGTTGTAACATCGCAGCCACATCATTCGCGGGCAGTTCAACACCTAAAATACGTTTAATGCGTTGTTGGCGCAGCGTTACTGCTTCACGTTTTGGTAAGCTAGCTTGTGTCGTCACCTCGGTGATTTCACCCACCTTTCCACCAGCAATTTCAACAATAAGTTGTGTTGCTCGCTCAATCGCACGGTTTTGCAATTCAGCATCAACTCCACGCTCAAAACGGTGTGAAGAATCCGTATGCAAACCGTAGTGCCGCGCTTTGCCCATCATAAATAGTGGTGCAAAAAACGCACATTCTAAAAATATATCTTGCGTCTCATCTGCTACAGCAGAATCTTTTCCGCCCATAACGCCTGCTAAAGCTAATGCCTTTTGGGCATCTGCAATGACTAAGGTTGTTTCACTATTCGTTTTGATTTCTTGGTCATTTAACAGTGTGAAAGTTTCACCTTCTGTTGCCATGCGCACTTCGATATCGCCATTTAATTTTGCTGCATCAAATGCATGCAGAGGCTGGCCCATTTCCAATAAAACATAATTAGTTACATCGACGACAGCACCTAGGCTTTTCACACCTGAGCGACGCAATCGCTCTTGCATCCACAGCGGTGTTTCTGCCTGTGCATTAACGCCTTTAATTAAACGGCCTAAATAACGTGGGCAAGCTTCTGGTGAACTAACTTTAACCGCTAAGCTTTCTTGATGATCAATAGGTGTTGTTGCCACCTCTAAAACGGAAAAAGGTAATTCATTCAGTAAGGCAACTTCTCTTGCAACGCCTTCAATACTCAAACAGTCCGCTCTATTCGGTGTTAAATCAACCTCAATAAGCTGATCATCTAAAGCTAAATATTCACGAATATCTGTCCCAACGGGAGCATCTGCAGCTAACTCCATTAAGCCATCAGCATCCGCCGCTAAGCCTAGTTCTTTTTCAGAACATAACATTCCAAAAGAAGCTTCACCGCGTAATTTTGATTTTTTTATTTTAAAGTTACCTGGCAATACCGCACCGATTAAAGCAGCAGGTATTTTCAAGCCTTCACGAACGTTACTTGCCCCACAGACAATTTGTAGCGCTTCATCTTGACCAACTTCAACAGTACAAATTCTTAATTTATCGGCATCAGGATGCGCAACCACTGAGCTAACTTGCCCAACCACAACACCACTAAATTCTGCCGCAGCAGGTGATACTGAATCAACTTCTAAACCTGCCATAGTTAATTGCTCAACTAAGACATTGGTATCTATATTTGGGTTAACTAATTCTCTTAACCATGCTTCACTAAATTGCATTTTCTAAGCCTTCCTTTAATTAAATTGCTCAAGAAATTTAAGATCATTTTCAAAAAACAGTCTTAAATCATTGATGCCATAACGCAACATAGCTAATCGCTCAACACCCATACCAAAAGCAAATCCTGTAAAAGCTTCTGTATCAATATCAACCGATTTAAATACTTCTGGATGGATCATTCCACAGCCCATCACTTCTAACCAACCTGTATGGCTACAAACTCGACAACCTTCGCCATCACACATCACACATTCAATATCGACTTCTGCTGAAGGTTCGGTAAATGGAAAGTAGGAGGGGCGAAAACGTACTTGTATATCTTTTTCAAAGAACGCAGTTAGAAATTCATAAACCACACCTTTTAAATCAGCAAAGCTAACATTTTCATCAACTAAAAAACCTTCTACCTGATGAAACATAGGCGTATGCGTAATATCAGAATCACAACGATAAACACGCCCTGGTGCGATTACTTTTAGCGGTGGCTGATATTTTTCCATAGAACGCACTTGTACTGGCGAAGTATGGGTTCTTAATAAGGTATGCGCATCAAAATAGAAGGTATCATGCATTGCTCGTGCAGGATGATGCGATGGGATATTGAGTGCTTCGAAATTGTGATAGTCATCTTCAATTTCAGGACCTTCTTCTACTTTAAAGCCTACGCTAGAAAATATTTTAGAAATACGCCTTAACGTAAGGGTAACAGGGTGCAAGCCAGATACGGCTTGGCCACGACCAGGCAATGTAACATCAATCGTTTCACTGGCTAGTCGCGCGTCTAAAACAGCTTGTTGCAAGCTATTTCTTCGTGCTTCTAAAGTATTTTGGAAATCAGACTTAACTTGATTAATGGCTTGCCCTGCGACTCGTCTTTGGTCAGGGTCTAGCTTGCCAAGCTCTTTCATCTGTAGGGTAAAGGCACCTTTTTTACCCAGATATTGCACACGGATTTGATCCAGTGCTTGTAAATCAGTCGCTGCTTCAAGCGCTTGTATGGCTTGAGCAAGAATTTCTTCAAGAGTCGATGACACGGCGGGGTTCGCTTATATTATGAGGAAAAGGAAAAAGATACCGGAAAAAAAAGGGCTATTCAGCCCTTTTTCCAGATCTTTTCAGTAAAGATACTGCTTAATAGCAGACTTTAAAGTGAACTTCTGTTTGCTTTAGCAATCTCAGCGATTGCAGCAAATGCTTCCATATCACGTACAGCAAGATCAGCTAATACTTTACGATCGATAATCACGTTAGCTTTAGTTAAGCCATTGATTAAACGACTGTATGATATATCGCATAAACGCGCAGCGGCGTTAATACGAACAATCCATAAAGCACGGAAAGTACGTTTTTTAACTTTACGGTCACGATAAGCATATTGCCCAGCTTTGATAACCGCTTGTTTAGCAACGCGATAAACGCGACTACGTGCTCCGTAGTAACCTTTTGCTTGCTTTAAAACTTTTTTATGTCTTGCGCGGGCTGTTACACCACGTTTTACTCTAGCCATTTTCTTTTCCTAAAATTAACTGTAAGGCAGTAGTCGTGCTGTCATACGCACATCATTTGCATGAATAGTTGCAGCTTTACGCAACTGTCTTTTTCTCTTAGTCGATTTTTTGGTCAGAATATGACTACGGTGAGATTGTCCACATTTGAAATGGCCACTACCTGTACGCTTAAAGCGTTTTGCAGCACCACTATGGCTTTTAATTTTTGGCATTTATTTTCTCCAATAAAATAGTAAATAACACGTCCTTGATATAAAACTCGGTAAGGCAAAATGCACTGGCCCGGCCGAATTAAAATAATCGATGATTCCTATCACCGTTAGAACTTGCTGATTCTAAACCAGCAAGAGAAAAGCAATACATTTAAAAATGAATGCTATCTTTTCTTTTTAGGCCCTAAGACCATAACCATTTGACGGCCTTCCATCTTTGGAAATTGCTCTACCGTCGCTAGTTCAGCTAAATCTGCTTCAACTCGTTTCAGTAAGTTCATACCAATTTCTCTATGCGCCATTTCCCTTCCGCGAAATCGCACTGTGATTTTGGTTTTATTACCTTCTTCAAGAAACTTGGTTAAATTACGCAGTTTGACATTGTAATCACCAATATCAGTTCCTGGACGAAACTTAATTTCTTTAACTTGAATCTGCTTTTGTTTTTTCTTAGCTATGGCCATTTTTTTATTCTGATCGAATAAAAATTTACCATAGTCCATGATTTTACAAACCGGTGGATCTGCATTGGGTGAAACTTCAACCAAATCCATATTTGCATTACCAGCTAACTGCTTTGCTTCACTGAGTGACATAATACCACCCTGCCCTTCAGGCAAGCCCGATACTCTTACTCGTCGTGCTGTAATTGCGTCATTTAACCGTGTTGCATCTTTTTTAGAAGCGATACCTATTTCTCCAGTTTATATTACTTTCTTTGTTTGATTTCATCTTGCAACCGTGAGACTAAGTCATCTATTGCAAAACTACCCAAATCATCCCCTTTTTGTGATCTGACAGTGACAGTTTTTTCTTCTAGTTCTTTGTCACCAATAATCAACAAATAAGGAACTCTCTGCATAGAGTGTTCACGAATTTTAAAGCCTATTTTCTCATTTCTCAAGTCTATTTTAACTCTAAGGCCTTGTTTTTCTAATTCTGTATAAACTTGCTGTGCATATTCATCATGACGACTAGCAATATTAATGACGACAGCTTGCTCTGGCGAAAGCCATAAAGGCATCGTCCCTGCATGTTGCTCGATTAATATACCAATAAATCGCTCTAGCGACCCTAGTATCGCCCTATGCAGCATAACCGGCGCTTGCTTAGAGCCATCTTCTGCAATATAAGTTGCTTCCAAGCGGCCCGGCATAGAAAAATCAACCTGAATTGTTCCGCACTGCCAAACTCGTTCTAAACAGTCTTTTAATGAGAATTCAATTTTAGGGCCATAAAATGCACCTTCACCCGGCTGTAACTCCCAGTCTAAAGCTTTGTTATTCAGAGCCAACTCTAAAGCATTCTCTGCCTTATCCCAAACTTCATCAGAACCAACACGTTTTTCAGGGCGAGTTGAAAGCTTAATGAGTACTTCCGTAAAACCGAAATCCTTATAAACATCAAACAACAAATCAATAAACGTCGAAACTTCTTCTTGAATTTGTTCTTCAGTACAAAAGATATGCGCATCATCTTGCACAAAATTTCTTACGCGCATTAACCCATGTAAGGTACCTGACGGCTCATTCCGATGACATGAGCCAAATTCAGCCATCCGTAAAGGCAAATCTTTATAACTTTTTAAACCTTGGTTATAGATTTGCACATGGCATGGGCAGTTCATCGGCTTAATCGCAAAATCACGATGATCTGAATGTGTCGTAAAAATCATGTCACCAAATTTATCCCAGTGCCCTGATTTTTCCCATAAACTACGATCAACAACCTGTGGTGTTTTTACTTCACCATAACCACTGACTCGTAATTTTTCACGAATATATTGCTCAACCTGCTGATAGATTGTCCAGCCTTTTTCATGCCAAAACACCATTCCTGGCGCTTCTTCCTGTGTATGAAAAAAGTTTAATGCCTTACCTAATTTACGATGATCTCGTTTTTCAGCTTCCTCTAAGCGATGTAAATAATCCGCTAAATCTTTTTTATCATTCCATGCAGTTCCATAAATGCGCTGCAACATTTCATTTTCTGAGTTGCCACGCCAATAAGCGCCCGCAATCTTCATTAATTTGAAGGCTTTTATTTTACTGGTACTAGGGACATGTGGCCCACGACATAAATCGGTAAAATCACCTTGCGTATAAAGTGATAAATCTTGATCTGCAGGAATAGATTCAATAATTTCTGCTTTGTAAGCTTCACCAAGGTCACGAAAAAAAGCAACCGCTTCATCTCGTGTAACAACAGAGCGTGTTATTGGCAGATTAGCTTTCACCAATCGCTGCATTTCCTTTTCTATCTTTTTTAAATCTTCTGGGGTAAAAGGGCGTTCATAAGAGAAATCATAATAAAATCCATTATCAATCACCGGCCCAATAGTTACTTGCGCCTCTGGAAAAACTCGCTTTACAGCTTGCGCTAATAAATGCGCTGATGAATGGCGAATAACCTCTAAACCATCATCATCTTTTGCGGTAATAATTTGCAGGTCGCTATCAGTCGAAATCAGTGTACTTGCATCGACTAATTCATCATTTACCTTACCTGCTAATGTTGCCTTAGCTAAACCTGAGCCTATCGACTTCGCCACTTCCATTACAGTCACAGCATCATCAAATTCACGTTTAGAGCCATCTGGCAAGGTTATTACAGGCATAATTTTCTCTAGAATAAAAAATAAAAAAGCATCACGTAATCGTGATGCTTTTAGTCCGCTCTCACCCCTGAAAGCTTTCGATTTCTGCAATTATACTCAATTATTTATCTGTTTGTAAACAGATACTTACACAGACGCCAAATCTCAGCCCTTAAGCCCACTCAAAAATTAACACTGGATAGCTAAAAGTAAGCCACTTATATGTATGATATAATGATAAACATTGCCCAATCATTTTACTAATCACTTTTGGAGTTACAATTTGTGGTAACAGTTAACACACGCCGTTCGGTTATGACACTATTCTCTTCACCTACCTGCGCAATGAGCCATTGCGCGAGACTAGCTCTATTTGAAAAGGGTGTCACCGCTGAAATTGAATACATTGACCCCAACGATCCACCTGAAAGCTTATTAGAACTCAATCCAAATGGCACACTACCAACCCTATTAGAGCGTGACTTAGTTCTTTATGATTCTCGCATCATTATGGAATACTTGGATGAACGCTTCCCGCATCCACCCTTACACCAAATGGATCCTGTTTCACGCGCTCATGCTCGTATGATCATCAAGCGTATCGATCAAGATTGGTATCATTTACTGGATGAAATCTTAAATTCTGGTGAGAAGAAATCAGCCCGCGCTAAAAAGATGCTACGTGAAAATCTTATTGCTGCCGTGCCTTTATTTGAAGCACATAATTACTTTATGAGTGATGATTTTTCTTTGATTGATTGTGCTTTAGCACCGCTGTTATGGCGTTTGCCTAGTCTAGGAATCGACTTATCTGAAAGCGCTCCTGTTATTGTTAACTATGCACAACGCTTATTTCGTCGTGAAACGTTTCTTGAGAGCTTAAGCGAAGAAGAAAAAGAAATGGAAAAGAAATGACACCCTTAAAGCCTTATCTTATTCGTTCAATTTACGAATGGGTTATTGATAATAACTTAACCCCACACCTACTGGTTGATGCAACGCATTCCGAAGCAGTTGTTCCGGTTGAGCACGTCAATGACGGGCAAATTATTTTAAACGTTCGCCCAGCTGCAATTCAAGGCTTAAACTTAGGCAATACCAGCATTGAGTTTAGCGCACGCTTTGGCGGACAGCCTATGCAAATTTTCGTACCACTGGATTCTGTGCTTGCTATCTACGCACAAGAAAATGGTCGCGGCATGGTGTTTGACCCTGCTGAAGACACAGAAGATAACGACACACCACCAGAGCCAACCCCACCTCCCAAGCGGTCTCATTTGCGTATCGTAAAATAAGTCAGACATAAAAAAAGCCCTAATCCTTATTCTGAATTGGGGCTTTTTTATCGCTCAATATAGTCACTTTAATTCATAAAATGACCATTAAACTTTAAGCTGCAAAGTTTTTCGCTGCAAATTCCCAGTTAACTAAAGCCCAAAAAGCTTCTAAATACTTAGGGCGAGCATTACGGTAATCAATATAGTAAGCATGCTCCCAAACATCACAAGTTAATAATGGCGCTTGGCCTTCTGTTAATGGACAAGCCGCATTACTTGAGCTAACTAATTCAAGGCTACCGTCAGCATTTTTAACCAACCATCCCCAACCAGAACCAAAAGTTGTTACTGCGCATTTAGTAAACGCTTCTTTAAACTCTGCGAATGATCCAAATTTAGCATTAATTGCAGCTGCCAATTCACCTTCAGGCTCACCACCACCATTTGGTGACAAACTATTCCAGTAGAAAGTATGATTCCATACTTGCGCAGCATTATTAAAGATTCCACCTGAAGTACGCATGACCAACTCTTCAATCGTCGCACCTTCAAACTCAGTTCCTGGAACTAAGTTATTTAAATTTGTTACATAGGTTTGATGATGCTTTCCATGATGAAACTCTAATGTTTCTTCAGAAATATGCGGTGCAAGCGCATTTTTTGCATAAGGTAGCGCTGGTAATTCGTAAGCCATTTTGGATCTCCTAAAAATATCATTGTTATAAAACAAAATTGTTACTGCTTAACACAAAATTATTTTGCCTATCAGCGCAGTATAAATTATTACGCGACTAAAAACCAAGTGTTTTAGTAAAGATTTATCTCACCCTCGACTAACTAACTCGGTTTTGCTATTTTTTATAATCAACCTTCGTCTTTTCTTTACGTACGATTACATCTGAATACGAAGTACTATTATCTGCCCCATCCGCATCTTCAACCCCATCCTTTCGCGTTACTTCGCGCATAGGAAGCTCTTTTGCTGACTCTATAAACGCAGGAAACCAAGCCAAATTAATAACTTCTTGCATATCTACATCTTTCAATATTTCATCTTCATCCGGCAGATTTCTATAATCTTTTGCTAGCTCTAAAGATGCCTTACAAGCATCAAAATCTTTATTGAGTGCGTGCAAGCAAGCAAAGTTATATGAAGCAACACCTTGCTGAATATTATCAGCAATACTAAACTTATCCTTTGCTAAAGCGTAAGTCGCCTTGCGGTCAGCCTCTTCTTGTAATGGCGCAAGCTCCATTAGAGCAACCCCCCAGTCCAATGCTGCTGCTAGATAATCACTTTTTGCAACCAAGCAAAATGAGAACTTTTTACACGCCTCTTGGTAATGCGCTTTCGATTCCTGACCTTCTTTTAAGCGAGCTAAATACAATAAAGCCATTCCCCAGTTATATAGTGCGTCTTTGAATGCCTTACTATCAGATTCCACCGCCTCATAGCCTAGCATCGCCTCAGACAACAAGCGACTTGCCAGTGCAGCATCGTCTGTTTCACGCGCAGCGAGCACCTTTTTATTTGCTGATTTTACTTTCGATTTACCAACAATAGACCCCAATAACCCCATACCTACACCTTATTTTTATTTTAATTATGGAAATACACAGCAAAATACCGTTCAATGGAACTCCTAGGCATTTGCATTTAACTGCTTATAATAAATCGAACCGCGTCCAAGCGCAATTGTGCTTCCGCAATATGCCCATGCGCTGCAATGGCTTTATCCTTTAAAGCTTGCAAATCATCGGGTGACACCGTTGCATTCACCAAACTAAGCGCCTTTAAGCGCTTTATTTCACGCGCTGAGTTTTTCAACATTTCAGCAATTGCATCACGAACAACATGATTCATCGTCAACACAGAAACTTCTTCTGCCTTGGCAATCATTGCATTAATTTTCTCTTGCTGACTAACCATAAAAGCCGTCATTTGCTCATCTTCTATTTCATTTTTGATTTCATGCAAATCATTATGTGCGAAGTCAGCACTTACGTCTTTATCATTTTGATCAATAAGAACCCGGATTGGCGTAACAGGCAAAAACCGATGCACCTGCAAGCTTGCAGGTGCACTGCATTCAATAACAAACAAGCACTCTAGTAAGTAAATACCCGTTTCTAAGTTATCATTTTTTACAATACTTACCGCAGCATTACCAACCGTATCAGCCACCATCATCTCCATAGCCGCTACCAACATAGGGTGCTCCCATGTTAAGTACTGCATATCCTCTCTTGCCAACGCTGTCGCTCGATCCACGGTGACCGTCACCCCATCTTCAGGAACCCAAGGAAAGTGCGTCACGCGTTGCAATTCACCCAGCTGCAGAATGGCGCAGTTTTGCGAGTGATACTCTGAATCCACACCAAAGCACTCGAAAACCTCTTCTAAATATTGCCACAAACTGCCTACTTTCTCTTCTTCACGAATCGCAGCAATTAATTCCTGCGCTTTATCTTGCCGGCAAGAGTTCAGCTCCAATAAAATATCTCGCGACCGGTGCATATCCGCTTCAACTTTATTAATTAACGCTTTTGACTCATCAAGCAAACTAAGCAACCCCTGCTGAGTATCACTTGCACAAACAGTTATAAGCTTATGCTTTAGCTGTCGATACACCTCACTAGCCGCATTACTATTTCTTTGAAATAAACTTAAGCCCTCTTCCGAGTACCAGCGACACAAACTATGCTGCCTGCTAGATGCAATATATGGCACATGAATCTGAATACGCTGTTTTTGTCCAATTCGATCTAAACGCCCAATCCGTTGCTGCAATAAATCAGGGTTCTCAGGTAAATCCAGCAAAACTAGGTGATGCACAAATTGAAAGTTACGCCCTTCACTGCCAATTTCCGAACAAAGTAAAATTTGTACTTTTGCTTCAGCATCTGAAAAATAAGCAGCTGCCCTATCACGCTCAACTAAAGTCATTCCCTCATGAAATGCTGCTGCATTAATCGCATGCTTGTCACGCAATACTTTTTGCAAAAAAATAACTGTTTCGGCTTTTTGACAAATCAGTAGTACCTGCTTTCCCTCTAAACCCCGTAAAAAATCAAGCAACCATTCTTTATACTCACCTAACTCATCCTCAGTTTTGACTATTGGATAACAATGCAACTCTCTTTCCGGAAATCCTTTTATCACATGCCTAGAATTCCTAAATAAAACCCTTCCCGTTCCATGCCGATCAATAAGCTGATCAATAATTTCCAATTTATTCAATATGATATCAACACAAAGCGCATCATCAACCAATGCCTTTAATGCATCGCTTTCAGCCACACCAAGACTTTGCTCGTTAATAATTTTTTCAGCCAAGCCTGCGATAGGCGCAAACTCCCGCTCTTCCTTGATAAATTCAGGATAACTATAAAAACGATCCGTATCCAATAATCGTAACTGTGCAAAATGCGAGGCCTTCCCTTGCTGCTCTGGCGTAGCAGTTAATAAGATTAAGTCATCCGTTTGCTGTGCAAAGTGTTCGACCAATAAATAGTCATCACTAACACTAGCTTCCGACCACTGCAAATGATGCGCCTCATCCACAACCAACATATCCCAGCCTGCATCCAGTGCCTGCTGTTTTCTATGTGGATTGTTAGCAAAAAAGCTAAGACTACACAGAACTAATTGCTCACTTAAAAAAGGATTACCATCAAGCGTTGCAACACATCGCTCCTCATCAAATAAACTGAAACGCAAATTAAAGCGTCGCCACATCTCCACTAACCATTGATGCAATAAGCTATCCGGCACCAAAATAATAACTCGCGAACACAAGCCGGCATGAAGCCGATATTGCAGTATGAGCCCCGCTTCAATCGTTTTTCCTAAACCAACCTCATCAGCCAGCATGATACGTGCTTGATCTCGATTAGCCGCCTCATGCGCGATATAGATTTGATGGGGAATTAAAGACGCTCTTGTGGATAACAAGCCTCTAACAACACTTTTTTCTAGGCGCTGTTTATGTACCCAAGTCTGGTAACGCAAGGAAAACCAGCGTGCAGATTCGGCCTGACCCATAAACAATCGATCTTGAGGCTTGTTAAACTGCAAAGAGTGGCTTAAATCAATCTCATCAACAAACACTACCCCTGCTGATTTTGTTTGTAGTTCGTAACAAATCAAGCCATTCGTTTCGCTAAGAGCAATAACACTGCCTTCAATACCTGCCGTCGTCTGCAGCTCATCCAAGGGCTTAAATCGTACTCGCGTTAAAGGGCTATTATCTTGCGCATAAACACGCTGCTCCTCTGCGGCGAAATAGACGATACTTACTCGATTGTCACTTGCCTCGACAACCAAACCCAAACCCAACTCAGGCTCAGAACCACTTACCCAACGCTGACCAACGACAAAGCCACTCATTTATTTACCCTCACACTAATGACACACAATCTAACAGGCAAAAAAAAAGGCATCCGAAGATACCTTTTTTGATTCTTATTAAAGAAGAACTAAAATTATAGTTTTTCTCTAATACGTGCAGCACGACCTGCTAATTCACGTAGGTAATACAATTTCGCTCTACGTACAGCACCACGACGTTTCACTTCGATATCACCAACTAAAGGGCTATGTGTTTGGAAAACACGCTCAACACCTACACCATGAGAAATCTTTCTCACTGTGAAAGCAGAGTTTAAACCACGATTACGTTTAGCAATAACAACGCCTTCAAATGCTTGAAGTCTTTCGCGCTCGCCTTCTTTTACTTTTACTTGCACAACAACTGTATCACCAGGATTAAATACTGGCATATCTTTTTTAAGCTGCTCTGCTTCTAATTGACTAATAATATTACTCATTACTGTACCTTTTTATACTTCAATTCAATTTTAAATTCTTCCAACAACGATTGCTCTATCGCCGTCAATTCTTTTCCAAGCAACAAATCAGGTCGCTTTAGCCACGTAGATCCTAATGACTGTTTTAAACGCCATTGCTCAATTTCTTTATGATTCCCACCTAATAAAACATCAGGAACTTGCTTATCAGCAATTACTTCTGGACGCGTATAATGCGGACAATCTAGCAGCCCATGCATATGCGAGTCCTGCTGAGCAGAATCTTCATCACCTAGTACACCAGGTAACAGTCTAGAAATTGCATCAACAACAACTAACGCGGCTAACTCTCCACCGCTAATAACAAAATCACCAAGTGACCATTCTTCCTGACATTCACTAGAGATAAAGCGCTCATCTAATCCTTCGTAACGCCCTGCAACCAATATCAATTGATCTAACTCAGCATTTTCATTAAGAAGCTGCTGAGTAATAGGCTTTCCTTGTGGACTTAAATAAACTACTTTAACGCTTTCCGCACCAGTCGAGCGTTTCGCACCTTCCAAAGCGTCCTTTAATGGCTGATATTTCATCACCATTCCAGGACCACCTCCATAAGGGCGGTCATCAACCGATTTGTGCTTGTCAGAAGTATATTCTCTGGGGTTCCAAACTGATAGTTGCACTAAACCATTTTTTATAGCTCGACCTGTGACTCCATTAATCGCACTGTTAAGCACCATTTCAGGAAAAATCGTCAGCACATCAAAGCGCATTAAAAATCAGGATCCCAATCAACAATCATTACACCAGCTTCCAAATCGATATCTATGATCGTTTGCTTCTGCAAAAAAGGAATCAATCGCTCCCTTTCCCCCATTACGACAACCACATCATTGGCACCCGTTTCAAGCATTTGCTGAACAGAGCCTAACTCCATCCCTTCCACAGTTTTTACTTGCAGACCAATTAAATCAGCCCAGTAATATTCACCGCGTCTTGCTTTAGGTAGCTGGTCAGGACGAATAAAGATATCCCAGCCATTTAATTCAGCTGCAGCATCTCTATCTATCAATCCATCTAAACATGCAACAACGGTCTTCCCGTGTCGCCTGCCATTTGTAACTTCAACTAATTTGCTTTCCTTGCCTTTTTTTAAAACCCAAGGTGAATAAGCTAATATGTCTTCACGTATATCTGTATAAGAATATACTTTTATCCAGCCTTTGACACCAAAGATTCCAGATATTTTTCCAACGCTAATTAATTCGTCAGCCAAGCTTATGCAGCAGCAGCGGCTTGTTTTTTAGCATCTTTAATTAATTTAGCAACACGCTCAGAAGGTTGTGCACCTAAACCTCTCCAGTGCTCAATACGCTCCGCATCTAATCTTAACTTTTCCTCTGAGCCGCTTGCTAATGGGTTAAAAAACCCTAAACGCTCAATATAACGTCCATCACGACTATTTCTGCTATCTGTTACAACAACATGATAAAAAGGACGATTTTTTTGTCCACCTCTTGCAAGACGAATAACTACCATCTACATTTCCTCAAAATTACATTTAACCAAATTTAATCCAACTATTCTACGCGTTTTAATCAGCTTGTGAAGTCAAATATATAAAAACATACAGGCAACACTTTATTCAACTAACTAATAACAAGAAAATTAGCCACGCATACCACGCATATTCCCTTTAATTCCACGCATCATATTCGCCATATTCCCTTTCTGGAACTTTTTCATCATCTTTTGCATCATTTTAAATTGCTTTAAAACGCGATTTACATCCTGCAACTCTTGCCCGCATCCTGCTGCAATTCGTTTCTTCCGATTCCCTTTAATTAAATCAGGGTGCCTCTTTTCTTGATTGGTCATCGAACGAATAACAGCAATTTGTCTAGCCAGCGCTTTATCGTTAACTTGATCTCTCATATCTTTAGGCACGTCATTAATACCGGGCAATTTATCCATCATCGCACCCACGCCACCCATATTTTGCATTTGTTCTAATTGCTCAACAAAATCAGATAAATCAAAACCTTTCCCTTTACGTAATTTTTTAGCTAACTTATCTGCTTTCTTTTTATCTACCTTTTGCTCAATATCCTCAATCAGGCTGAGCATGTCACCCATTCCCAAGATACGCGAAGCTAACCTATCCGGATAAAAAGGCTCTAATGCATCTGTTGTTTCCCCGACCCCAACAAACTTAATGGGTTTACCAGTAATATGTCTAATTGATAGCGCCGCACCACCTCGCGCATCACCATCAGTTTTGGTTAAGACCACCCCCGTTAGAGGTAGAGCCTCATCGAATGCCTTTGCAGTATTTGCCGCATCCTGCCCAGTCATACTATCAACAACAAATAATGTTTCTACTGGATTAATCGCTGCATGCAGCTGTTTAATCTCAGTCATCATTTCTTCATCTATATGCATTCGACCTGCAGTATCAACAATCACCACATCTAAAAATTGTTTTTTAGCCTGGTCGATAGCAGCTGTTACGATTTGCACCGCTGTTTGCGAAACATCCGTATCAAAAAAAGTTAGTGATAAGTCATTTGCCAGTGTTTCTAACTGCTTAATTGCAGCTGGCCGGTAAATATCAGCACTCACCACACCGACAGATTTCTTTTCTGATTCTTTTAGCCATCGACCTAGCTTTGCAACCGTCGTTGTTTTACCCGCACCCTGTAAACCAGCCATTAAAATGATTGCTGGTGGGTTAGCTTTTAAGTCTAAAGACTCATTGGCTTCCCCCATTACCGAAACCAACTCCGCTTGAACCACCTTAATTAACGACTGCCCTGGCGACAAGCTTTCTTGAACCTCTTCACCTAAAGCTCGCTCACGGACTTTATCAATGAAAGCCGTGACTACTGGAAGTGCAACATCCGCCTCAAGTAGTGCCATGCGCACTTCACGCAGCGTCTCTTTAATATTGTCTTCAGTTAATCGGCCTTGGCCCCGAATATTTTTTAGGGTTTTCCCTAATCGATCAGTTAAATTATCAAACATAGTGAATACTAAACTCTGGCGGCTATGCTGTCAGATTTTGCAAGCAAAACCCAACCCATTACTACACCTAAACTAAGGAAACCCATCAAAAGGGCATAAATTATGGCTATTATCCTAAAAATATCAGCCAGGGTAAACAAGCTTCTACTCTTTTATATTCAAGGCATGAAGTTTTCTGTAGAGATGTGTACGCTCAACCCCAACAGCAGCAGCAAGCTTGGCAACATTTTTATCATTTTCATTAAAATGATACAGCAAATAAGATCTCTCAAATTGCTCTCTCGCTTCTTTTAGAGGCAGACCAAAGAAATCTAACGAAGCACCGACTTGAGCAACCTCTGTAGGAACACCTGATAAAGCATGCTCAACCTCCGCCAGCTCAATCTCATCTCCCCCGCCTAAAATCATAACTCGCTGCACAAGATTCTTTAATTCTGCAACATTCCCTGGCCACGAATAATTACGCAGAAAATTTAAGGCGGGCATTGAGAACTGCCTAAAGGCTAATTTTTCATACTGAATAAAGAAATCAATATAAAAATTCAGCAATTCTGGCACATCTTCCACATGCTTACGTAGCGGCTCTATCTGTAACTCAACTTCGTTAAGCAGATAATAAAGGTCCTGGCGAAATCGCCCTGCCTGCACTTCTTCACGTAAAGAATCCGTTACGGAACTAACTAGGCGACAATTAAGCTTCTGCTTTTCACCTCCCCCTATATGAACATACCTCTCTGTTTTCAATGCATTGAATAACTTATACTGCATATCAGCATCAATCATCTCTATCTCTGACAGAAACAGCAGCCCTCCCTGAGCCTTACCCAACGCACCTATTTGAATTTCACCATTAAGCTCTTGACCAAATAATTCAAATTCAGCATGCTCCTGCCCAAGCGACAGTTCAACAAAGGCTGCACCTTCACGCACTCCATTAGCGTGCAAAAACCGCGCATAAATCTCTTTACCAACACCCGGTTCGCCAATCAGCATTAAATTAGTTTCATACTGAGCCAATCGCTTCAACTGCTCTCTCAGCTGCCTAGCAAAAGCACTATGCCCAACAGGTTCAGCATTACCTGCCAACTGCTGTTTCAAGCCTTTATTTTCACGTTGCAACAAATATGCCGCAATAGCTCTTTGCACCGTTAACAATAACCGAGCCAAAGATAATGGCTTTTCTAAAAAACCATAAGCACCTAGCTTAGTTGCATCCACAGCCGTATCAATTGTTGCATGCCCCGACATCATAATCACAGGAACAGTAAAATCAGCTTCAGCTGTCCATTCCTTCAATAAGGTAATACCATCCGTATCTGGCATCCATATATCTAAAAGAATAAGTTCTAAAGACTCTTGCTTTTTCACCTTTCTAGCTTCTTCTGCATTCTTGGCAATAAAAACGGTATATGCTTCGTCTTGCAGTATTTCTTGCACCAAACCACAAATATCTGGCTCATCATCAACCACTAAAATTTTTGCTTTGTAACCACTCATTCTTTCTAATCCCTACTCAAACTAACTGGAAATAATATAATAAACCCCGCCCCATCCTTGTAATGGCTATCTAAGCGAATGACCCCACCATGCTCTTCAATAATCTTTTTAGCAATCGCCAAACCCAAACCTGTTCCTTTTTCTTTATGTGAAACATAAGGCTGAAAAATATCCTTAGCTTGCTTTATATCAACTCCACAACCTGTGTCATAAAACCCTAAACGCACATAACGCTTTTTTTCCTGCATAACAGTTTGAATTTTAATAGTAATCTGCCCAGCATCATGCATTGCTTCCCGCGCATTTTTGAATAGATTATGCAATACCTGCCTAATGGTAACGATATCTGCAGGAATATTAGGAATATTTTTCTCTTCTTGTATTAACACTTCAAGCCTTGGATCAGCATCGTACAAAGCAGCTAACTCCTGTACCAGCACTCGTAAATCTATATTTTCGACCTTTTTACGCCCTGATTGCGCATAAACCGAAAAATCATCCACCATAAATTTTAGCGCTTCCACCTGCTGAACAATGGTACGAACTGAACGCACCAATAATTGACTATCATCACCCTCAAGCTTATCTTTTAATTTATGTTGTAATCGTTCAGCCGCCAACTGTATCGGCGTAAGAGGGTTTTTAATTTCATGCGCTAAGCGCCGAGCTACTTCAGCCCAAGCTGCATTCTTTTGCGCCTGAATTAGGTCAGTTATATCATCAAAAACAACAACCGCTCCGATATAACCCCCTTCAGTTGAAAACAAAGGAGACCCTTGGCACATTAATTCTCTGCGCCCTTCTGAGGTATCAATCGTAATATTACGCTGCCAAATTTCATCTGACTTTTCCAACAAGGGCTGAACAACATCAACCAGTCCTTGTAAGTCTGCACTTGCTTGAGCCAAAGAGCTTAACCCCAAACCAAAATAACGCATTACTTGAATATGCAAAATAACATTAGCACCATGATTCGCTTTAAGAATATTCAGATCAGCATCAAAACTCAGCACCCCCGAAGTCAAGCTACTTAACAATGTTTCTAAATAAGCCCGCTGCTGCTCTATTTCTAACGCGCTGATTCGAGCCTCATCACGTGAAAGTGAAATTTGCTGAACCATATTATTAAACGACTCAACTAAAAATCCCATATCATCTTGACGTTTTACGGGCAAAAGCTGCTCATAAAAACCCGCCGATACGGCTTTCGTTCCTCTAACCAAATCTCTAATAGGGGCAATAATCTGACGCACACTAATAAATGCCACGGAAATTGATGCCAGCAAACTAACTAACAAAACAAGAGAAAGCACTAAAGAAAAACTTACTTTCAACGAATGTCGTAAATAAGTCATTTCCTGAAACCTAACGTAGGCAAATTCAACAGAATCCGTTAAATCATTGATGCGCTCAGGAATAGGGTAAATAATTTGTAAGTAATGACCACTATCAACATCAATAGCAACTAATGCCTGCACCACAAGCTCATCATCAATTGATTCAAGTTTTACGTTATCTTCTCCTTGTAAAACCTGCAAAAAAAGAGGCTCCACAACTAAGCTTGGTAAAATATCACTCGCAATCAGGCCGCTAAAGGCAATAATTTCACCTTTTTTGCTTAATAGTGTAATTTCACTTGCTGCCGTTACTTCACGAACCCGATCCAAAGCAAAAGTAGTTTCAGCTAATGTCTGCCCCTTCAGACGCTCTGCTGCTTGCTGAGATTGCTTTAAATCCCAACGAATTCTTTGCTCTAAAGAAGCATGGCTCAACTCTAAAGCATCATCCATTGCCGCATCAATTTCGACATTAAACCATCCATCGATACTTTGATTGAGAAATTGTAATGAATAGTAAAAAACCACTCCAGCAGGCACTAGTGATAAAACAATAAATAGCAACACAATACGTGTATTGAGTCGCGAACCAGCTTCTTTGTTTCTTAGCCGCCGTAATAATGAAAAAGCATTAACCCCAACGAGTAGCAACAAAATGACGGTTGCAATGGTGTTACTAACTAACAACCAAGAGTACATCCCACTAAGTGGAGATGCTTCTTGCAGTGCCGTGCTCATCAACTGCAATGAGAGAAAGATGAAGCCAATCAGCAGTAAAGCTGATAAACCAAAAGGCAGCCTTATTCGCATTCTATGCTCGCATAAGCCGAAAGGTCCCAACCTGAATCAAAATAAGCAATAGGTCTAAGCGGGATAGGCAGCGCCTCAATATCAAACAGAACCTTTAAGTCAGTTGTAATACAGGCTCGGTCCTTGGTCAAAAAGACGGTATCAGAGCTATATTGAATGACAGACAGGTACTCAATTGCATCTGCTAATGATGAAAATCGTCGAAAACTCATATCAACTTCATTACGCACTCGGTAATCATTAAATAAGGTGTTATAGCGCAGAGAAAGCCGCTCTACCCGGGAATAAACTTGTTGATTAAAAAAAGCTAAAAAACTCGCTTCAGAGGCTGATACTTTTATTTCCCAATACAGCACAATCCCACTCAGTAATGCATCCTTTGCTGTTGGGCTTAATCTAAACTCTAATTGTGCAAAAAACTGCTGTTTTTCAGCCTCCGAACTCCAGAGAATATCACTCACTTCAAGCCACTGGTTATTTGCAGAAACTAACGGTAGATAACAAACCAGTAGTAAGCAACGCAATAAAAAACAGCTACTCTTGCTTCTGCAAACACGCATAATAAAAGCCATCCATAGACTGATCACCTGTTAAAACCTGGCGACCAAAAGGGCGAGCAATTCCCCAGTCTGCATCAATAATCAGCTCAGTTGCATCTGCGTTACTTGCTAAAAAAGCCTCAATCTGCAATTCATTTTCCTGCTTTAAAATAGAACAGGTAGCATACAACAGCGTACCTCCTGGCTTTAGTAAAGCCCAGATTGCTTGTAGAATTTCTTTTTGTAACTGCTGTAATGGCGCAACATCATCTTCTCTGCGCAATAATTTAATATCTGGGTGCCGCCTAATAACACCTAAAGCAGAACACGGCGCGTCAAGCAATATCCGGTCAAATTGCTGCCCATCCCACCAACCCGCAGTATTAGCAGCATCAGCGGTTAAAACATCCGCCTTAAGCTTAAGGCGTTTTAGATTCTCTTCTACACGCAACAAACGATTCGCATCAATATCAACAGCCAATAAAGAACCTAATTGAGGCTGAAGTTCTAATATGTGCGCCGTTTTACCGCCTGGCGCAGCACAAACATCTAAAACCCTATCTCCAACCTGCGCATCTAACAACCCAGCCGCCAATTGCGCAGCTGAATCCTGCACTGATACCCAGCCCTCATCAAATTTTGGTAACTTAGTTACAAGTACAGGCACCTCTAATAAAATAGCTTGCTCAGAAGATTCTAGAGCCACAGCTGGTATTTCGTTGCTAGCCAATAAGTCGATATACTCATTACGAGAGCAAAAATGCTGATTAACACGCAGAACCATCGGAGGCAATTCATTATTGGCCAACAATACAGCCTTAGCATCACTACCCCAACAAGCTTTAACTTGCTTAATCATCCAATCAGGGTGCGCATAAGCAACATGCTTATCAGCAAGAGACTCTAACTCCTCTTGCTCTCGTAAATAGCGACGTAAAACGGCATTTAGCAGCGATTTCGCCCACTGCTTCTTTTTCATAACAGCAACGGTTTCAGAAACAGCCGCATGTGCTTTAACGCGCATGTACTGCAGCTGAAACAATCCGAGTATCAACAAAGCTTTTAACTGCTTGTCTTTAACTGGTTTGTTGACCAGTTTAGACAGAATAAAATCTAAACGATAATAATAACGAATACTGCCATAACACAAAGCTTGAATAAAAGCCCTATCTTTAAGGTCAGGTACTTTAAGCCAAGCCTCATCAAGCGCTACCGTTAAAGATTTCCCTTCTAAAACACGCACCAGAACATTGGCAGAAATTAAACGTACATTCACAAATAGATCCTAGGTAAACTGTTTACCGGTAACATCATGAGCATTAAGAAATGCCGAAACAAGCGTTCGTTTTTTACCAGGCATTTGAATTTCAAGCAAACGTAATATGCCTGAGCCTGTTACAACATCGATATATTTTGGTTTATCTAAAATTGTTCCAACAGCTAAATCACTCTGCTCAGAAATTACTTCAGCTTGCCAAATTCGAACCACCTTTCCATCAAGATTTGCTTGTGCAACAGGCCATGCATTTAACCCCCTGACGATGCGTGATAACTCAACCGCCGACATACTCCAATCAATACTAGACTCAGATTTCTGTAATTTATGTGCATACGTGACGAGCGACTCATCTTGCACCTCTTCTTGTGGAAAGCCTGCTTCAAACTGATCAAGAACAGAAGCTAATGCCTCTGCCCCCATCAGCATCATTCGATCATGCAGTTCACTTGCTGTATCGGTATCAGCAATCTTGCAAGTTATTTTATGCAACATATTTCCCGCATCAAGTTGCTTTACAACACGCATAATGGTCACTCCCGTCTCTTTATCACCAGCAATAATTGCTCGATTAATAGGAGCCGCACCCCGCCAACGCGGCAAAAGGGAACCATGTATATTGATACAACCTAAATGTGGAATATCAATAATTTCTTGGCTTAAAATTAAACCATAAGCCACCACCACCATTAAGTCAGCAGAAAGCGATGCCATCTGCAAAACATCTTCGCTGGCCTTTAAATTAACTGGCTGAAAAACAGGAACCCCTGCATCAAGTGCCAACTGCTTTACCGGCCCAGCTTGTAGCTTTCTACCACGCCCAGCGGGGCGGTCTGGTTGAGTATAAACAGCAACTACTTCATGCTCAGAGTCCAATATTGCCTGTAATGCAGGCACAGCAAAGTCCGGTGTACCCGCAAAGATAATCCTCATTACGCATCTCGCTTATGTAATTTAAGCATTTTTTTCTTAATCCGCTGTCGCTTAAGGGGGGACAAATAATCAACAAATAACTTACCCTTTAAATGATCCATTTCATGCTGAATACAAACAGCCAAAAGACCCTCAGCTTCAGTAATAAAAGTATCACCTTCTCTATTTAACGCAGTTACGATAATTTTCTCAGCACGCCGCACAGGTTCAAATATGCCAGGAACAGATAAGCATCCTTCGTCGGACTCTTCTGTACCAAATTCCGAAGTGATTTCAGGATTAATGAAACAAAGTTTCTGGTCTTTTTCCTCGCTGACATCAATAACAATAATTTGTAATTGAATATCCACCTGAATTGCTGCTAAACCAACACCATGTGCCTCATACATAGTTTCAAACATATCATCAACTATCGACTTAACTTTGGCATCAACTGCCGAAACCTTTTTTGCCACATTGCGTAATTTAGAGTCTGGAAACTCAAGAACAGTTAATACAGCCACTTAACACCTCATACAAATTTAGTTCATTAAAACTCTGTGCAAACAATACCACATCTAAAGCCTACAACCCCAACCCTAAATACATTAAGCAAAGGTAAAATCATCAGGCAAAAAAAAACCAGCCGAGGCTGGTTTTTTATCAAAGAATAACAGTAAAATTAATCTTCCGCTTCTTCTAACTCTGGTCTATCTACTAATTCAACGTAAGCCATAGGCGCTGCATCACCAGCTCTAAAACCACATTTCATAATACGTAAATACCCACCAGGGCGGCTTTGGTAACGAGGACCAAGCTCATTAAATAATTTAGTCACAACATCACGATCTCTTAATTTAGCAAAAGCTTGACGACGGTTAGCAACCGAGTCAGTTTTTGATAAAGTAATTAAAGGCTCAGCAAATGAACGTAGTTCTTTTGCTTTTGGTAATGTTGTTTTAATTAGTTCTTCACTTAATAAAGAAGTAACCATATTGCTAAACATAGCTTTTCTATGACTACTATTTCTATTTAATTGTCTTCCAGACTTACGATGTCTCATTCTAATAAACCTTGTAAAAAATTATAAAATCGCTTGAGATTGCTCAACTAAATTTTCTGGCGGCCAATTTTCAAGGCGCATTCCTAAAGAAAGTCCTTTAACAGCCAATACATCTTTAATCTCAGTCAGCGATTTTCTGCCTAAGTTAGGTGTTTTTAATAATTCAAACTCAGTACGTTGAATAAGATCACCAATATAATATATATTTTCAGCTTTTAAGCAATTAGCAGATCTAACAGTAAGCTCTAAATCATCAACAGGGCGTAAAAGATTAGGATCAATCTGCTCTGCTGGTTCAATAACTTCTTCAGCAACTTGCTCATTCACTTTTTCAAAATCAACAAATACAGATAGTTGATCATGCAATATAGTAGCAGCAAGTTTAATTGTAGATTCAGGGTCAACCGTACCATTAGTTTCAAGCTCAATAACTAATTTATCTAAATTAGTACGCTGTTCTACGCGAGTAGACTCAACACTATAAGCAACTTTAATAATGGGAGTATATGATGCATCGACCTGTAAAGCCCCGACAACACCAAAACCTAAACCTTCAGTTCTAACATTAGAAGGCTCGTATCCACGCCCCTTCTGAATGTTAATTTTCATGTTTAACTCACCTTCTTCAGTTAAATTAGCAATAACTAAATCAGGGTTAACTATTTCAACATCATGTGGAAGCTGAATATCAGCTGCAGTTACTTCCCCTGCTCCACTTTTGTTTAAAGTTAAAGTTATTTCATTTCCAGAGTGTAAAATAACCGCTAACTCTTTCAAATTAAGCAGTATATCTATTACATCTTCTTGTACACCATCAATAACCGAATATTCGTGTTCAGCTTTTTCAATCTCAACACTAACAACAGCACATCCAGGAATAGAAGATAAAAGAACTCTTCTTAAGGCATTACCAAGAGAATGTCCATAACCTCTTTCCAAAGGCTCAATTACAATCCTTGAATGGTTAGTTGACTTACTAACAACCTCAACAAGCTGAGGTTTTAATAAACCAGTTACAGCACTATGCATTTAAAACCTCAAAATCTATTATTTAGAATATAGCTCAACAACTAACTGTTCATTCATATCATTGCCCAAATCTTCACGATCAGGTAATGAATTAAAAGATCCAGCTAAATCTTTTGAGCTTACTTCAACCCAATTAGGGAAACCATATTGTTCAGCAACTGTTAATGAATCAACAATTCGAACTTGTTTCTTAGATTTTTCTCTAATTGAAACTTTATCACCAACAGAAATTTTAGCTGATGGAATATTTAGAATTGAATCATTAACTAAGATAGCTTTATGACTAACTAATTGTCTAGCTTCAGCTCTAGTAGATGCAAAACCCATTCTATAAACAACATTATCCAGACGAGATTCTAATAGGTTTAACAGATTTAAACCTGTTGCACCTTTCTGAAGGTCTGCCGCTTTATAGTAGTTTCTGAATTGCTTTTCTAATACACCGTATATACGTTTAATACGTTGTTTAGCTCTTAATTGATTTGCATAGTTAGAGTTACGCGCACGTTTAGTTCCATGTTGACCTGGACGTTGCTCTAAATTACATTTACCTTCTAAAGATTTTCCTCTGCCTTTTAAAAAAAGATCAGTACCTTCACGACGGCTTAATTTACAAGTGGGGCCTAAATATCTAGCCATTATATACTCCTATACCCTACGTTTTTTAGGTGGACGACAACCATTATGAGGTATAGGTGTTACATCAACGATGCTACCGATTTTAAACCCTAAGTTGTTGAATGATCTAACTGCAGACTCACGACCTGGCCCTGGGCCTTTGATCATAACGTCTAAGTTTTTCATTCCGAATTCTTGAGCAACTTTCCCTGCTCTTTCAGCAGCAACCTGTGCAGCGAAAGGAGTACTCTTTCTAGAACCTCTAAACCCAGAACCACCAGAAGTAGCCCAAGATAACGCATTTCCTTTGCGGTCAGTAATAGTTACGATTGTATTATTAAAAGTTGCGTGAATATGCGCGATACCATCTGCAACTTCCTTTTTAATCTTCTTTTTTGTGCGATTTGTACTAGCCATTTTATAACCTTAATTTATTTTCTAATAGGCTTACGTGGGCCTTTTCTAGTACGAGCGTTTGTTCTCGTTCTTTGACCACGCAATGGTAGTCCACGTCTATGACGAATACCACGATAGCAACCAAGATCCATTAAACGTTTAATGTTCATTGACACTTCACGTCGTAAATCACCCTCAACTACAATTTTAGAAATTACATCACGAATTGCATTTAACTGCTCTTCGTTTAATTCTTTAATTTTAATTGTCCGTTCGATACCAACTTCTTTACAGATATTAATTGCAGTTGGCTTACCAATCCCATATACAGCAGTTAAAGCGATCTCTGCATGTTTATGATCAGGTACATTAATTCCGGCAATTCTTGCCATCTAGATACTCCTAAATACAATACTTTAAAGTTAAGAGCGCAATTATAGCACCCTCACCCTCTAAAGCAATAAAAAAACTTAACCCTGGCGTTGTTTATGACGCCCATCTTTACATATAACTCTTAATACACCTGATCTTTTAACTACTTTACAGTTCCGGCATATTTTCTTTACAGAAGCTCGTACTTTCACAGCTCACCCCTTTCTTTAATAATTTATTTTTTTAAATTTGCTTTATTCATCAGACCATCGTATTGGTTTGACATTAGATGCGTTTGAACTTGAGATACAAAATCCATTACAACAACGACAATAATCAATAACGAAGTACCACCAAAATAAAATGGCACGTTCCAATAAACAATCAAAAACTCTGGTAATAAACAAACAGCAGTGATATAGAATGCACCGATTAATGTTAATCGAGTCATCACCTTATCAATATATGCTGACGTTTGCTCTCCAGGACGTATACCTGGTAAAAATGCACCTGATTTTTTTAAGTTATCTGCAGTTTCTTTCGAATTAAAAACTAAGGCAGTGTAAAAAAAACAGAAAAAGACAATCGCAACGGTATAAAGCATCACATAAAGCGGCTCACCAGGTGAGATCGCAGTAGCAATATCTTGAAGCCAAGCAAAACCTTCCGCTTTACCAAACCAGCCGGCTATTGTAGCAGGAAATAGAATAATACTAGAAGCAAAAATAGGAGGAATAACACCTGCCATGTTTAGCTTCAAAGGTAAAAAACTACTTTGACCGGCATACATTCTTTTGCCTTGTTGACGCTTAGGATAGTTAATAACAATCCTACGCTGACCTCTTTCGACAAAAACAACTAGCGCGGTAACAGCAATACTAAGCATAAAGAGTAAAATAATGAACACACCATTTAACTCACCAGTTCTTGCTAATTCCAATGTTCCACCAATTGCAGATGGCAACCCAGCAACAATACCTGCAAAAATAATTAACGATATCCCATTACCAAGACCTCTCTCAGTAATTTGCTCGCCCAACCACATTAAGAAGATAGTTCCTGTTACCAATGTTATCGCTGTAATAGCAATAAATTGCATTCCAGGATTAATAACAACAGACAATCCTCCTGCAGTTTGATTCTGCAATGCAACCGACACACCAATAGCTTGAAATGTTGCTAATACAACAGTTCCATAACGCGTATATTGTGAAATCTTACGTCGCCCTGCTTCACCTTCTTTTTTAACTTGTTCCAATGCAGGAATAACAATAGTCATTAACTGCATAATAATGGAAGCCGAGATATAAGGCATAATCCCCAAAGCGAATAAACTCAATCGCTTTAACGCACCACCAGAGAACATGTTGAACATATCCAGAATAGACCCTTCTTGCTGCTTAAACATTAATGCCAAAGCTTCAGGATCTATTCCAGGAACAGGGATATGAGCCCCTGCTCTGTAAACAAAAAAAGCACCCAGAACAAATAACAGTCTAGAGCGTAATTCAGAAAATTTACCTACTTGGTCACTCATTTGCGCGCTTGATCTACTCACAATTATTCCTCTATTTTTCCACCAGCAGACTCAATACTTGCTTTCGCTCCAACAGTCGCCTTTAAGCCTTTTAAAGTAACAGCAGATGAAATCTCACCAGACTGAATAACTTTAGCAACTTTAGTAAATGCCGGAACAACATTAGCTTTAATCAAATCATCAAGTGTAACAACATCCAATCCCAACCCAGCAATTTCACTAAGGCGAACTTGTGATGTATATTTAGACTTTCTTGAAGTAAAACCAACTTTAGGTAAACGTTTTTGTAAAGGCATCTGACCACCTTCAAAACCTACCTTATGAAAACCACCACTACGAGACTTTTGACCTTTATGACCACGTCCACAAGTTTTGCCAAGAGTTGAACCAATACCTCTACCAACTCTTTTAGAAGGTTTTCTTGATCCTGCAGCAGGTTTAATTGTATTTAGATACATTATATTTCCTCTACTTCCAGCATATAAGAGATTTTATTGATCATCCCTCTATTTTCTGCTGTATCAATTACTTCAACAGTATGATTGATCTTTCTTAAACCTAAACCATGCAAACATGCCTTATGTTTTTTTAAACGACCAATACTACTTTTGACCATTTTTACACGAATCTTTTTATCAGCCATCTTAATTATCCTGTAATTTCGTCAACAGATAATCCACGCTTTGCAGCAATTTGCTCTGCATTATTCATGTTAGCAAGACCATCAATAGTGGCTCTTACAACATTAATTGGATTATTAGTACCGATACATTTAGCTAAAACGTTATGCACACCAACCGCTTCAAAAACAGCACGCATTGGACCACCAGCGATGATACCCGTACCATCAGTAGCAGGCTGCATAAATACTTTAGCAGCACCTAATTCAGACATAATTGAATATTGCAATGTACCGCTTTTAAGCGCCACTTTATGCATATTCTTTCTAGCTTGTTCTAATGATTTTTGAATAGCGATAGGCACTTCTTTTGCCTTACTAACGCCATATCCAACATTCCCTTCACCGTCACCAACGACAGTAAGCGCAGTAAAACCAAATACTCTACCGCCTTTTACAACTTTTGCGACTCTACGAACAGATACTAATTTCTCTTGTAATCCGTCTGCATTCGCTTGTTGAGGTGCATTTGCCATATTATTCCCCTAGAACTTCAAGCCAGCTTCGCGTGCTGCATCTGCTAATGCTTTAACACGACCATGATATTTAAAACCAGAACGGTCAAAAGTAACTTCAGTAATTCCAGCAGCGATTGCTTTATCTGCTATTAACTTACCAACAATTACGGCTGACTCAACATTTCCAGTACTTTTTACAGCAGATTTAACTTCAGCTAAATTCGTTGAAGCACTTGCAACTGTCACAGTTCCATTTTCAGAAATAACTTGAGCATAAATATGCTTAGAAGTTCTATGTACAGACAAACGACTATTACCAAGTTTTTTTATATTTGATCTAAGCTTTAAAGCTCTTCTCAATCGAGATGCTTTTTTATTCATTTTGATAGCCTATTTTTTCTTAGCGTCTTTTCTAACGATATGCTCATCTGCATACTTAACACCTTTGCCTTTATAAGGCTCAGGCGGTCTGTATGCTCTAATATCAGCAGATACCGCACCAACTTGTTGCTTATCAATACCTTTAACAACTATATCAGTCTGACTAGTTGCTTCAATAGTAATACCTTCAGGCATTGCATATTCAACAGGATGAGAAAAACCAAGACTTAAACTAAGCACTTTACCTTTAACCTGCGCTCTGTAACCGACACCAACTAAGGTAAGCTTTTTTTCAAAACCTTGTGTTACGCCTTGGACCATATTAGCAACATTTGCACGAGTAGTTCCTGCAAGTGCCGTTGCTTTTTTGTTATTTTTATCCCAAGCAACAGTGAACACAGAATCCGTAAGATCTACTGTTACAGCAGAGTTAAGATTCAAATTCAACTGTCCTTTTGGACCTTTAACTGTTACAGCAGATCCGTCTACTTTAAGTTCGACGCCAGCCGGTAAAGTGATAGGGTTTTTTGCTATTCTAGACATAAATTCCCCCTACCCTTAACTAACAGTACAAATAACTTCACCACCATGACCAATTGCACGTGCTGCGCGATCAGTCATAACGCCTTTAGATGTAGAAACTATCGCTACACCTAAACCGCCTAATACTTTAGGTAGTTCGTCTTTTGATTTATAAATACGTAAACCTGGCTTACTGATACGCTTAACTTTATCAATAACTGGTTTGCCGTTGTAATATTTCAACTCAATTGACATTGATACGTGCGCACCATTTGCCTCAGTTGAAAAGTCTGTAATATATCCTTCTTTTTTCAAAACTTGCGCTATTGCAACTTTAAGTTTTGAAGACGGCATATTTACGTTAAATTTTCCTGCAGATTGGCCATTTCGTATGCGAGTTAGCATATCTGCAATTGGATCTGTCATGCTCATATTATTTTCTCCAAATATCCAACTAGCTGATTACCAACTGGCTTTTACTAAACCAGGCACATCGCCTCTCATCGTAGCTTCTCTAAGTTTATTTCTACTTAGACCAAATTTACGATAAAAACCATGAGGACGACCAGTAATGTTACATCTGTTACGCTGTCTTACCGAGCTAGAATCTCTAGGTAATTTCTGCAACGCTAGCTGTGCATCATCCTTGTCTTGGAATGAAGCATTCGGATCTCTAATAATTTCTTTTAATGAAATTCTTTTAGCTTCGTATTTATTTACTAATTTAGCGCGCTTTGCTTCACGAGCTATCATTGATTTCTTAGCCATAACTGATTAACTCTTGAATGGAAAATTAAACAACTTCAGTAATGCTAAACCTTCTGCATTATTCGTTGCTGTTGTAGTGATACAAATATCAAGACCACGTAGAGTATCAATTTTGTCGTAATCGATCTCAGGAAAAATGATTTGCTCAGTAACACCCATAGTATAGTTACCACGACCATCAAAACTCTTAGGGTTTGATCCTCTAAAGTCACGAATCCTTGGAATTGAGATACTAATTAGACGATCAAGAAATTCATACATTCTCTCGTCTCTTAGTGTTACTTTACAGCCGATTGGCATATCATCACGAATTTTAAATCCAGCAATAGATTTACGTGATAATGTAACAACTGGCTTTTGACCACTTATTTTTTCCATATCGCCTAATGCAGATTGAACAATTTTCTTATCCGCAACAGCCTCACCCAAACCCATGTTTAGAGTGATTTTAGTAATTTTTGGAGCTTGCATTATTGATGTGTAACCAAATTCTTTCATCAATGCAGGCACGATTCTTTCTTTATAATCTGTTTTCAATCTAGCCATGATTGTACCTACACATCAATAATTTCGTTATTCGATTTAAAATATCGGACTTTCTTTCCATCATCCAAAGTTTTAAATCCTACTTTATCTGCTTTTTTAGTAGCAGCATTAAATAGAGCAACATTTGATTTGTGAATCGGCATTTCTTTTTCAATAATACCGCCTTGAACACCAGCATTAGGATTAGGCTTTTGATGTTTTTTTACTCTATTAACACCTTCAACCAAAATCTTCTCATTTAAGAATTTGCTGATTCGTCCTCGTTTGCCCTTATCCTTACCGATAAGAACGATGACTTCGTCACCTTGTTTAAGTTTTTGCATATTTAAGACCTTTACAATACTTCTGGAGCAAGAGAAATAATTTTCATAAATTTCTCGCCTCTTAATTCACGTGTTACTGGCCCAAAAATACGCGTGCCTAACGGTTGAAGTTGAGTGTTCAATATTACAGCAGCATTGCTATCAAAGCGAATTACCGACCCATCAGCTCTACGTACACCTTTTCTAGTACGTACTACTAATGCGTTGTAAACTTCACCTTTTTTAACTTTTCCACGAGGGATTGAATCTTTAATACTGACTTTAATAATATCCCCAATTCCAGCATATCGTCTATGCGATCCGCCGAGAACTTTGATACACATGACCTTTTTTGCGCCACTGTTATCAGCGACTTCAAGGTTAGTTTGCATCTGAATCATTTTTTATTCCTAATTTACTTGTACTAGTAATTCATTTTAAATTGGTTATTTTGCTTTATTAAGCACATCAACCAACATAAATGTTTTCTTTTTTGAATAAGGGCGGCATGGAGTAATTGAAACCATATCACCTTCATTACAAACATTACTCTCATCATGAGCAAATAATTTTGTAGAACGCTTGATATACTTCCCATAAACGGGATGCTTAACAAGGCGCTCAACTAATACAGTGACTGTTTTATCCATTTTATTACTTACAACACGACCCGTGATGGTACGTAATTTTTCTGTATTATCACTCATTATGATTGACTCGCTTTCTCATTTAGAACTGTTTTTACACGAGCAATATTTCTTCTGACTTTTTTAACTTGATCAGATTTAGTCAATTGACCTGTATTTTTTTGCATACGCAAGTTAAATTGCTCACGACCCAGCTCAACTAATGTTGCACTTAAGTCAGTAGCACTTTTTTCACGCAGTTCACTAGTTTTCATTATAGTACCGTCCTAATAACAAACTTAGTTTTTACTGGAAGTTTTGCAGCGGCAAGAGCAAAAGCTTCTCTTGCAATCTCCTCAGGAACACCTTGCAATTCATAAAGCATTGTTCCAGGCTTAATTTGTGCAATCCAGTATTCTACACTACCCTTACCTTTACCCATTCTAACTTCTAATGGTTTTTTAGTAATAGGCTTATCTGGAAAGATTCTGATCCAAAGCTTTCCGTCACGTTTACAATGTCTTGTAATCGTTCTACGAGCCGCCTCAATTTGACGAGCAGTAATTCTACCACGATCAAGTGATTTAAGCCCGTATTCACCAAAACTTACAGATGAACCACGAACAGCTAAACCTGAATTTCTTAGTTTATGCTGCTTACGAAATTTCGTTCTTTTAGGTTGAAGCATATTATTTTCCCTTCAACTACTTCTTAGATTTAGAATTTTCTGAACTTTCTAAAGAAGCGTTATCAAAAACTTCTCCTTTGAAAATCCAAACTTTAATACCGATGATACCGTAGGTAGTGTTTGCTTCTGCAACACCATAATCAATATCAGCACGTAATGTATGCAATGGAACACGACCTTCTCTGTACCATTCACTACGAGCAATCTCAGCGCCGTTTAAACGACCACCTAAATTGATTTTAATTCCTTCAGCACCTAAACGCATTGAATTAGTAACCGCACGCTTCATAGCACGACGATACATAATTCTTTTTTCTAATTGCTGCGCTACACTTTCAGCAACTAATTTTGCGTCTAACTCTGGCTTTCTAATTTCTTCAACATTAACTTGCACAGGCATTTGCATCATTTTTGATACTTCTTTGCGCAAAGTGTCGATATCCTCACCTTTCTTACCAATTACAATACCCGGTCTTGCAGTATGAATTGTAATGTGAGCATTATTAGCCTGACGATTGATTTGAACGCGACTCACAGAAGCATGAGCTAACTTCTTCTGAATGAAATCACGTGCTGTTAGATCTTGGTATAAATACTGAGGATAGTCTTTGCTGTTTGCATACCATCTTGAAGTAAAATCTTTTACTATACCAAGTCTAATTCCGGTTGGATGTACCTTTTGACCCATTTTACTGCCTCTACTCGAATTCTGCGACTTTAACTGTAATATGACAAGTACGCTTCAAAATATGATTAGCGCGACCTTTTGCTCTCGCTCTAAATCTTTTTAATGTAGGCGCTTCATCAACAAATACTGTTGATACTTTCAACTCATCAATATCAGCACTCTCGTTATGCTCTGCATTTGCAATAGCAGACTCAAGTACTTTCTTCATAATCGCAGCCGCTTTTTTTGTACTGAATTTCAGTACATTTAAAGCTTCTTCGACTTCAAGACCTCTAATTTGATTCGCAACCAATCTTGCCTTTTGAGCAGACATAGGTGCATTACTTAATTTAGCTGTAACTTCCATTATGCACCTATTATCTTGACTTTTTGTCAGCCAAATGGCCTCTGTATGTACGAGTTGGTGAAAATTCACCCAACTTATGACCCACCATATTCTCAGATACTAGAACTGGAACATGCTGACGACCGTTATGAACGGCTATAGTCAAACCTAACATTTCAGGCGTTATCATTGATCGTCTAGACCAAGTCTTAATCGGTTTCCTACTATTACTACTGACTGCATCATCAACTTTCTTTTGTAAATGATGATCAATAAAAGGACCTTTTTTAATTGAACGTGGCACTTTATTAATTCCTCTCTAACGCTTGCTACGACGTCTAACAATCATCTTGTCAGTACGCTTGTTTTTTCTAGTTTTATAACCCTTAGTTGGCATACCCCAAGGTGATACAGGATGTCTACCACCTGATGTTCTACCTTCACCACCACCATGCGGATGATCAACCGGGTTCATAACAACACCTCGAACCGTTGGTCTAACACCACGCCATCTTGAGGCACCGGCTTTACCAAGAGATCTTAGGTTATGCTCAGAATTTGATACTTCACCAATAACAGCTTTACAGTCAGCCAATACTTTACGCATTTCGCCAGAACGTAATCTAAGTGTTACATGAGCACCTTCTTTAGCAACCAACTGAGCAGATGTTCCTGCACTACGTGCCATTTGCGCACCTTTTAAAGGTTTAAGCTCAATACAATGAACTACAGAACCTAAAGGCATATTACGCAAAGACATGCAGTTACCAGCTTTAATTGGTGCATTCTCTGATGAAATAATTTCCTGTCCAGCAACCACACCTTTAGGAGCGATTATGTATCTACGCTCTCCATCAGCATATAGAACCAATGCAATATTTGCAGTTCTATTTGGATCATATTCCAGCCTCTCTACAACTGCCGGAATATCGAATTTATTTCTTTTGAAGTCGATAATACGGTAGTTTTGCTTATGTCCACCACCGATATGTCGCGTAGTAATTCGCCCATTACTATTACGACCACCACTTCTTGTCTTTTTTGTTATTAGCGGCGAAAAAGGTTTACCTTTATGTAAGCCTTCGCTCTTTACTCTTACGACAAACCTTGAACCTGGTGATGTCGGTTTTGATTTTACAATAGCCATTTACTCTACCGATTATATACTTTAACTACGACTAAGCTGCTGAGAAATCTATATCATGACCTTCTTTAAGCCTTACGTAGGCTTTTTTCCAGTCAGAACGTTTCCCCATTAAGCGACCAAATCTCTTCGTTTTTCCTTTTACATTCAATAATTGAACTTTTTCAACTTCAACATTAAACATAAGCTCTACAGATTTCTTAACTTGCAATTTAGTTGCTTCATTCGCAACTTTAAATACAAATCGATTCGACTCTTCTGTAGCATTAGTACTCTTTTCAGAAATTACTGGTGCTTTAATTATATTAGAAAGCTTAAACTCTACACTCATGATAACTGCGCCTCTATTTCTTTCAATGCAGCAGGTGTAGCAATAACATTTTCTGCAGCAATCAACATAACAGGATTGAGCTCTCTTGCAGTAATAACATCTACATTAAAAATATTTCTTGATGCCAAGATAATATTTTCATTCAAGTCTTCTGCAATAATTAGAACTCTATTACGCCCAAATTCTTTCAATTTAGCCGCAAGATCCTTTGTTTTTGGAGTAGTAGGAATAATATCAGAGCTTACTTTCAGTCTATCTTGACGAAGTAATTCCGACAAAATTGAACGAACACCTGCTTTGTACATTTTCTTATTCAACTTCTGATCAAACGATCTTGGTCGAGCTGCAAATGTTACCCCACCACTTCTCCAAAGCGGACTGCGTATTGTACCAGATCTTGCTCGACCTGACCCTTTTTGATTCCAAGGTTTTGCTCCACCACCACTCACATCAGAACGATTTTTTTGAGCTTTTGTTCCAGAACGCAGGCCAGCCAAGGTCTTAGTTGCTAGTTGATGGATCAAAGTCTCATTGTACTCCTGACCAAAAACTAACTCATTTACCTCTACTTCAGCAGCAGAGTCTGCACTATTTAGTGCTAGTATTTTCAAACTCATGACTTATCCTTTATTTTTCTTCTTGACTGCAGGCGTTAAAATAACATCTCCGCCTTTAGCGCCAGGAACTGCACCTTTAACTAAAATAAGGTTTCTTTCTTGATCAATTGAATGAATTGTCAGGTTTTGGGTAGTGACCGTTTCAGCCCCCATATGCCCAGACATTTTCTTTCCTTTAAAAACCCTACCTGGTGTTTGACACATACCGATAGAACCGTTTGATCTATGAGAAAGCGAGTTACCATGAGTTGCATCTTGCATGCCAAAATTATGACGCTTGATACCACCAGCAAAACCTTTACCAATACTTGTGCCTTGAACATCAACAAACTGTCCATCAGCAAAAATTCCCATCGTTAACTCAGAGCCAACCTGTAAATCTTCACCTTCACCGTCTGCTAATCTAAATTCCCACAAACCACGACCTGCAGTCATATTTGCAGAAGCAAAATGACCAGACATCGCTTTATCAACTTTTGAAGATTTTTTATCACCAACTGTTACTTGAACAGCGCGATATCCATCAACATCAAGCCCTTTAACCTGAGTAATTCTATGCGAATCAATTTGTAAAACAGTTACAGGAACTGAAGTACCATTTTCTAGGAATACACGAGTCATTCCACATTTTTTTCCAACTAAACCTAAAGACATATGCTAAATCCTCTAATTAATTGAGCTTAATTTGAACATCAACACCAGCCGCAAGATCTAATTTCATTAGCGCATCAACAGTTTTATCCGTTGGCTCAATGATATCAAGCAAACGCTTATATGTTCTTAATTCATACTGATCACGAGCATCTTTATTTACATGCGGTGATGTAAGAACTGTGAATCGTTCATGTTTTGTAGGAAGCGGAATAGGACCTTTTACTTGAGTTCCTGTTCTTTTTGCGGTTTCTACAATCTCACTTGCTGATTGATCAATTAATTTATGATCAAATGACTTCAAGCGTATTCTAATTGTTTGACTTGCCATATTCCTACTCTACAACCGTTGCAACAACACCAGCACCTACTGTACGACCACCTTCACGAATAGCAAAACGTAAGCCATCTTCCATTGCGATTGGTGCAATCAGTGTCACTTCTACTGATACGTTGTCGCCAGGCATGACCATTTCTGTGCCTTCTGGTAATTTTACTGCGCCAGTTACGTCTGTTGTTCTGAAGTAGAACTGTGGACGGTATCCGTCGAAGAATGGTGTATGACGACCACCCTCATCTTTTGATAGTACGTAGATTTCTGCTGTGAATTTTGTATGTGGGTTAATTGTACCAACATGAGCTAGTACTTGACCACGCTCTACATCTTCACGTTTTGTTCCTCTTAATAGGATACCTACGTTATCGCCCGCCTCACCTTGATCAAGCAGTTTACGGAACATTTCAACGCCCGTACACGTTGTTTTAACTGTTTCTTTAATACCAACGATTTCGATTTCTTCGCCAACTTTTACAACACCACGCTCAATACGTCCTGTTACAACGGTTCCACGACCAGAAATTGAGAATACATCTTCAATCGGCATAATAAAAGCACCTTCAACCGCTCTTTCTGGCTCTGGAATGTAGCTATCTAATGCATCAACTAATTTTACGATTGCTGGCGCACCTAATTCGCTTGTATCACCTTCAAGTCCTTTTAGAGCTGAACCAACGATAATTGGCGTGTCGTCTCCAGGGAATTCATATAAGTCTAATAACTCACGTAACTCCATTTCAACTAATTCAAGCATTTCGTTGTATTCTTCTGTACCAACACCACCACAGTCTTCTGCTAGTAAGTCAGCTTTGTTTAGGAAGACTACAATGTAAGGTACACCTACTTGGCGAGATAATAAGATATGCTCTCTTGTTTGAGGCATAGGACCATCTGTTGCGCCACATACTAAAATAGCACCATCCATTTGTGCAGCACCGGTAATCATGTTTTTCACATAATCAGCATGACCTGGACAGTCAACGTGTGCGTAATGACGCGTTTCTGATTCATATTCAACATGTGATGTTGCAATCGTAATACCACGCTCACGCTCTTCTGGTGCATTATCGATTTGGTCAAATGCTTTGACTTCACCACCCATTTTCTCTGCCATAACTCTTGTTAGTGCAGCGGTTAGTGTTGTTTTACCATGATCAACGTGACCAATTGTGCCGACGTTTACATGGGGTTTAGTACGTTCAAATTTTTCTTTAGCCATTAGCCAATACCTTTATTAATTTTCAATTCTTATGAAGTTTTATCAATTACAGCACGTGTAACGCTCAGAGGTGCTTCATTATATTTTTCAAATTGCATACTGTAAGTAGCACGCCCTTGAGTTGCTGAACGAAGGTTAGTGGCATAACCAAACATTTCAGCCAACGGCACTTCGCAGTTAATTGTCTTACCAGTCGGCGTATCATCCATCCCTAGGACTATACCTCTACGTCGATTCACATCTCCAACCACATCCCCCATATAATCTTCAGGGGTCATAATTTCCACTTTCATCACCGGCTCCAGCAACACTGGCTTAGCCGACTTACTTCCATCACGAAACGCCATTGATCCGGCAATAGAAAACGCCATCTCGCTAGACTCAACTTCATGATACGAGCCATTCAATAATGTTACTTTAACATCGACCACAGGGTAGCCCGCCAAAACACCATTCTTCATTTGCTCTTCTATACCTTTCTTTACAGCAGGAATAAATTCCTTAGGAATAGTCGAATTCTCTATATTATTAACAAACTCAAAACCGAAACCAGTCTTCATCGGCTCAATCCTGATTAATACATCTCCGTACTGCCCTTTTCCTGCTAGCTCACGAACAAATTTCCCTTCTTGCTCAATAGATTCTTTTATTGTTTCTCTGTAGGAAACCTGCGGAGCACCTACATTAACATTGGCATCGAACTCTCTACGCATTCGATCCACAATAATTTCAAGATGCAACTCACCCATTCCCGAAATAATTGTCTGCCCAGATTCTTTATCTGACGACTCGTGAAACGAAGGATCTTCTTTCGATAATCGCTCTAACGCAGCCGCCATCTTATCTTGATCGGCTTTTGTTCTAGCTTCAACCGCAATAGAAATAACCGGCTCTGGAAATTCTATTTTCTCCAGAATAATTGCTGCTTTTTCATCACACAAAGTATCACCAGTGACAACATCCTTAAAACCAACAACCGCAACAATATCGCCCGCTCTTACTTCCGAAACTTCTTCACGACTATTGGCATGCATTTGCAATAATCGCCCAACGCGCTCACGCTTTGACTTTAGCACGTTATATATAACACTTCCTGATGCTAATACCCCAGAATACACTCTAAAGAAGGTAAGCACTCCAACAAATGGATCCGTTGCAACCTTAAAAGCTAAAGCAGAAAAAGGCTCATCATCAGAAGCATGCCTTTCAACTAACTCACCTTTTTTTGATTCACCCACCACTGCTTTCACATCAACTGGTGACGGCAAGAAGTCTATTACGCCATCAAGAACACTTTGCACACCTTTATTCTTGAATGCTGAACCACAATAAACCGGTGAAATCTCATTTTTCAATGTTCTGTAACGAATACCAACTTTTATTTCTTCATTGGTTAATTCTTCACCCTCAAGATACTTATCCATAAGCTCTTCGGTAGATTCAGCCGCAGCTTCAACTATTTTTTCACGCCATTCCTCGGCTAGATCTTGTAACTCAGCGGGAATATCTTGCTCAACAAAAGCCATACCCATATTTTCTTCTTCCCAAAATATGGCTTTCATTTTTAATAGATCTACAACCCCTTGGAACTCATCTTCAGCACCAATAGGGACTTGCATCGCAACAGGCGAAGCAGCTAATCGCTCTTCAACTTGTTTAATGACCCTAAAATAATCAGCACCCGTACGATCCATTTTATTAACAAAAATCAATCTTGGTACTTCATACTTATTAGCTTGGCGCCATACCGTTTCTGATTGCGGCTCAACACCACCAACAGCACAAAAAACAGCACATGCCCCATCAAGCACTCTTAATGAACGCTCAACTTCAATTGTAAAATCAACATGACCAGGCGTATCAATAATATTAATACGATGCTGTTCATTTTGGCCATCCATGCCCCTCCAAAAACAAGTTGTAGCCGCAGAGGTAATTGTAATTCCTCGCTCCTGCTCTTGCTCCATCCAATCCATAACAGCTGAGCCATCATGAACTTCGCCTATCTTATGTGAGACTCCCGTGTAATAAAGAATTCGCTCTGTTGTTGTAGTTTTACCTGCATCAATATGAGCCATGATACCTATATTACGGTATCGTTCTATTGGGGTTACACGAGCCATCTCTTAAGCTTTCCTATTACCAGCGGTAATGAGAGAACGCTTTGTTTGCATCAGCCATTCTATGTGTATCTTCACGCTTCTTAGCCGCAGAACCACGACCCTCAACAGCATCAAGCATTTCACCAGCTAATTTAAGAGGCATATTTTTTTCGTTACGCTTACGAGAAGCATCAATCATCCAACGCATTGCCAAAGCAACTCTTCTTGAAGGCCTAACTTCAACAGGTACTTGGTATGTAGCACCACCAACACGTCTAGACTTAACTTCGACTTTTGGCTGAATACTTTCTAATGCTTTAGTAAATACTTCTAATGGCTCAGCATTGCCTTTTGCTTCGATTGCTTCAAAAGCACCGTAAACAATTTTTTCCGCTACTGATTTCTTACCATCAACCATAACCATGTTCATGAACTTAGTTAAAGTAACGCTTCCGTATCTTGGATCTGCTAGTACTGTGCGTTTTACCGCCGCTCTTCTTCTTGACATTTAATTCACCGATTATTTCTTAGGTTTTTTTGTGCCGTATTTAGAACGACCACACTTACGACCATCAACACCTGAAGTATCTAAACTACCACGCACAACGTGATAACGAACACCCGGAAGATCTTTAACCCTACCGCCGCGAATTAATACCACGGAATGTTCTTGTAAATTATGACCTTCTCCACCGATGTAACTACTTACTTCAGCGCCATTTGTTAACCTTACACGAGCTACTTTACGTAATGCTGAGTTTGGTTTTTTTGGTGTTGTTGTATAAACACGTGTACACACGCCACGTCTTTGAGGACAAGCCTCAAGAGCAGGTACGTTACTTTTTTCTACTTGTCTTACACGCGGCTTACGAACTAGCTGGTTTACAGTAGCCATAATTTAATTCACTCCGTTTTGCATATTTCTGCACTAAGCGCACCAGAAAAAATGCACTATATTAATTTTACGATAACTCTATTGAGCAGGACATTCTATTATCCTGCTTAAGTCAAGTCAAGTTTTTATTCTTCTGCGTTCAAGGCTTGCTTCAAAGCCTCTTCAGCATTTACAACCTCAAGATTTACTTCTTCTTCAGCAGAAAGAACTGGCTCAGCCTCTAGTGCTTGCCTTTCTCTTCTAGCTTCATGGTACGCAAGACCTGTACCTGCTGGAATCAATCGCCCAACAATTACATTTTCTTTTAAACCATGCAAACCGTCTTTCAAGCCCCTAACAGCAGCATCTGTTAACACTCTTGTTGTTTCTTGGAAAGACGCTGCAGAAAAGAATGACTCAGTTGCCAACGAAGCTTTAGTAATCCCCAATAAAATTGGATCAAAACTAACGGGTACTTTGCCCGCCGCTTCTAATTTATCATTTAATTCTTTAACCGCAGCACGCTCAATTTGCTCGCCTTTCGTGTAATCACTATCACCAGCCGCTGTTACTTCGACTTTTCTTAGCATTTGCCTAACGATTGCCTCAATATGCTTATCATTGATTTTTACACCTTGCAAACGATAAACATCTTGAATTTCTTTCACCAAGTAAGTCGTTAGCTCAGTCACACCACGTAAACGTAAAATATCATGAGGTGTTAATTCACCCTCAGCAATAGTTTCACCTTTATCAACAAACTCACCTTCGAAGACAGTAATATGACGCCATTTAGGCACCAAGGTTTCATATTGCTCACCTTCCGTATCCGTAATAACAATACGCTGTTTACCTTTAGTTTCTTTACCAAAAGAAATAGCACCGGTTGCTTCAGCTAAAATTGCAGGATCTTTGGTTTTTCTTGCTTCAAATAAATCCGCAACCCGAGGTAAACCCCCAGTAATATCACGAGTTTTACTCGACTCTTGTGGAATTCTCGCCAAGACATCCCCAACTAGAATCTCACCACCGTTCTTAACTGCAACAATCGCCCCGCCTGGCAATATGTATTGAGCTGACATATCTGTATTTGGTAACTGTAAATCATTACCATTTGCATCAACCAGCTTAACCAATGGACGTAAATCCTTACCCGCCCCAGCTCTTTGCTTAGGATCAATCACTGTAATTGAGCTTACACCAGTTAATTCATCCGATTTCTCTTGAACTGTTACACCCGGAACAAAATCTTCCAACTGAACAAAACCCGCCACCTCAGTAACAACTGGGTGAACATGCGGATCCCAAGTAACAATAATGTCACCCGCATCAACAGCACTTCCTTCCTTGCAAGTTAACTCAGAACCGTATGGAATTTTATATTTTTCCTTTTCACGACCATACTCATCCATTACCCCAACTTCACCAGAACGTGAAACCGCAACTAAATTGCCATTCCTATTCTCAATTGTTTTGAGGTTATGTAGTTTAATCGAACCTTTTGATTTAACTTGCACATTACTGATAGCAACTTGTCTTGAAGCCGCTCCACCAATATGGAATGTACGCATGGTTAACTGTGTTCCTGGCTCACCAATCGATTGCGCAGCGATAACACCGACCGCTTCTCCACTGTTGACTAAATGACCACGCCCTAAATCACGACCATAACATTTAGCACAAACACCATGCCTATTATCACAAGTAATAATTGAACGAACTAAAACACTATCAACACTATTCTTTTCTAGTAAGGCAACGTAATGCTCATCAAGCATTGTGCTATCAGGCACAACAACATCATTGGTTAATGCATTAACGACATCACCAATAACAACTCGGCCTAATACTCGCTCAGCAAGTGGTTCAACAACATCTCCACCTTCAATAATTGGCGACATGAGCATTCCGTTACTCGTACCACAGTCAACGCCGTTAATAACAAGATCTTGCGCCACATCGACTAATCGACGCGTTAAGTACCCTGCATTCGCTGTTTTTAGCGCCGTATCAGCTAAACCTTTACGAGCACCATGCGTAGAAATAAAGTACTGCAATACATCCAAACCTTCACGGAAGTTTGCTGTAATCGGTGTCTCAATAATTGATCCATCCGGTTTAGCCATCAAACCACGCATTCCGGCAAGCTGTCTTATCTGCGCTGCAGAACCCCTTGCGCCTGACTCTGCCATCATAAAGATAGAGTTGAAGGATTTTTGCTTGTTAACCGTGCCATCTTCCGCAACGACTTCATCTGTACCTAAGGCATCCATCATCACCTTTGCTACTTTTTCATTTGCATGCGACCAAATATCAACAACCTTGTTGTATCTTTCACCGTCCGTTACTAAACCAGACTCAAATTGCTCTTGAATTTCTAATACTTCAGATTCTGCATCATTTAAAATCCCCGCTTTTTCAGCTGGAATTTCCATATCGTTAATACCAAAAGAAATACCCGAACGTGTGGCATATTTAAAACCAAGGTACATAATCTGATCAGCAAGAATAACCGTATCTTTATTACCTAAGTAACGGTAACTGTAATCCAATAAACGAGAAATATTTTTCTTCGTCATATCACAGTCAACTAATTCAAACGGCATTCGGTCAGGAACAACTTCCCACAACAATGCGCGACCTACTGTTGTCTCTACACGAATACGCTTAGGCTCACTAAACTCACCCGTATCTTCGTCTCTTGTACGCTCTTCAATTCTTACTTGAATTTTAGACTGTAGTTCAACACTTTTAGCGTCTAAGGCAATATGCACTTCATTTAGACTACTAAATATCGCACCATCACCTTTAGCAGCTAATTTTTCACGCGTGATGAAATACAAACCCAAAACGACATCTTGCGATGGGTTAATAATTGGCTCACCGTTTGCAGGAGACAAAATATTATTTGTCGCCATCATAAGCGTTCTTGCTTCTAACTGCGCTTCGATTGATAACGGCAAATGAACAGCCATTTGGTCACCATCAAAATCCGCATTAAACGCACTACATACTAAAGGATGCAAATTAATTGCTTTCCCTTCAATTAAAATAGGCTCAAATGCTTGAATACCCAACCTATGCAATGTTGGCGCTCTATTTAGTAAAATAGGGTGCTCACGGCTAACTTCTTCAAGGATATCCCAAACTTCAGGCCCTTCGCTCTCAACCATTTTCTTTGCAGCTTTAATCGTTGTTGCTAAGCCACGCAATTGTAATTTACTAAAAATAAATGGCTTGAATAATTCCAATGCCATTTTTTTAGGTAGTCCACACTGATGTAACTTAAGCGTAGGCCCTACAACAATAACCGAACGTCCTGAATAATCAACACGCTTACCTAATAAATTCTGCCTAAAACGCCCTTGCTTACCTTTAATCATGTCAGCAATAGATTTTAGAGGACGACGGTTGGTACCAGTAATAGCACGACCGCGACGACCATTATCTAATAAGCCATCTACCGACTCTTGCAGCATTCTTTTTTCATTACGAATAATGATGTCAGGTGCGCTTAGCTCAAGCAGGCGATGTAAACGGTTATTTCTGTTAATAACACGTCTATATAAATCATTTAAATCAGACGTCGCAAAACGACCACCATCAAGTGGCACTAGCGGTCGAAGCTCTGGCGGAAGTACCGGCAGTACATTCATTACCATCCATTCCGGACGGTTTTTAGACCCTAAAAGAGACTCTAAAACTTTTAAGCGTTTTGAGTATTTCTTAATTTTAGTTTCTGAATTTGTGCTGTTGATATCTTCTCTTAATTGATCAACCTCACCTTTAATATCTATATCTTTTAAAAGAGCGTAAATTGCTTCAGCACCCATTTTAGCGACGAATTCATCACCATATTCTTCAAAAGCTTCAAGATATTCATCATCTGTCATTAACTTTTTCTTTTCTAAAGGTGTCATGCCTTCTTCAAGAATTACAAATGATTCAAAATATAATACACGCTCAATTTCACGCAATGTCATATCTAATAACAATGCAATACGAGATGGCAATGATTTCAAAAACCAAATATGCGCTACTGGTGTAGCCAATTCGATATGCCCCATGCGGTCACGTCGAACTTTAGATAGAGTAACCTCTACGCCACACTTCTCACAAATAACACCACGATGCTTAAGACGCTTGTATTTTCCACACAAACATTCGTAATCGCTAACTGGGCCAAAAATTTTTGCACAGAATAAACCATCGCGCTCAGGTTTAAAGGTTCTGTAGTTAATTGTTTCTGGTTTTTTAACCTCACCATAAGACCATGATCTAATTTGGTTTGGTGACGCAAGACCAATACTGATTTCATCAAAATCAGCTGCTTTATTCTGGCGTTTTAAGAAATTTAATAAATCTTTCAAGAGCTTATCCCCTTATTTGTTATCTGGCTTAGGCCAGAACTCAATGACTAAAAATATTTACCTTGCTGTGTTTATTGCACTTCAATATTAATAGCTAGTGAGCGAATTTCTTTCAGTAATACGTTAAATGACTCTGGCATTCCAGCTTCAATTTTATGATTTCCATCGACGATGTTTTTATACATACGTGTCCGTCCTGTTACATCATCAGACTTAACAGTTAACATTTCTTGTAATGTATAAGCTGCACCATACGCTTGCAGTGCCCAGACTTCCATTTCTCCGAAACGCTGTCCACCGAACTGAGCTTTACCACCCAATGGTTGCTGTGTAACAAGACTGTAAGGCCCTGTAGAACGCGCATGCATTTTGTCATCAACCAAGTGATTCAATTTCAGCATGTGCATATAACCAACGGTAACATGACGCTCAAAGGCATCGCCTGTTAAACCATCATATAACTGCGCTTGTCCTGATTCTGGTAAATCAGCTAGTTTCAGCATGTAGCGAATTTCATCTTCAGTTGCACCATCAAATACCGGTGATGCCATTGGCACACCGTAAACGAGGTTTTTACACATTTCGATAATTTCAGCATCAGAAAGCTCATCAAGATTTTCTTTTTTACCGCCATGGTTATAGATTTTATCTAAAAATCCACGCAACTCCATAACTGCAGCTTTTGCTTCTAACATTTTACCAATTTTTGCACCTAGACCTTTAGCAGCCCAGCCTAAATGTGTTTCAAGTACCTGCCCCACATTCATACGTGAAGGTACACCCAGTGGGTTCAGAACAATATCAATCGGTGTTCCATCAGCAAGGTATGGCATATCTTCAATTGGATTAATTCTTGAAATAACCCCTTTGTTTCCATGTCGCCCCGCCATTTTATCACCCGGTTGGATGCGCTTTTTAACAGCTAAGTAAACCTTAACCATTTTCAAAACACCCGGTGCTAAATCATCACCCATGGTGATTTTCTTGCGTTTTACTTCAAATTTTTCATCAAACTCTTTGCGTAACTTGTTAATTTGAGCACCTAGCCCTTCAAGTTGCACATTAAGCTCTTCGTCTTCCAATTTAATGTTAGACCAATCAGCACGCTTAATACCATCTAGGTATTCTTGAGTAATCACCGTCGATGACTTTAGATTGTTTGGCCCAGAAATCGCTGTTTTACCAACAATTAACGAAGCCGTACGCTGATAAATATCTTTTTCTACAATCGCTAGCTGATCATTAATATCTTTCTTGTAGCTATTAATTGCAGCCGCTTCATTGGCTAATGCTCGCTGATCTTTTTCTACACCATCACGGGTAAAAACTTGAACATCAATAACAGTTGCACGAATACTTCCTGGAACACGTAGTGATGTATCTTTAACATCAGCCGCTTTTTCACCAAAAATCGCTCTTAGTAATTTTTCCTCAGGTGTAAGTTGGGACTCGCCTTTAGGGGTTACTTTACCCACTAAAATATCGCCACCTTTCACTTCTGCACCGACATAAACAATTCCAAATTCATCTAATTTAGATAAAGCTTCTTCGCTTACATTAGGAATATCCGCAGTAATTTCTTCTGGGCTATGCTTAGTATCACGCGCAATACAAGTTTTTTCTTCAATATGAATTGAAGTAAAGCGATCTTCCTTAACAACACGCTCAGAAACTAAAATAGAATCCTCAAAGTTGTAACCATTCCACGGCATGAAAGCAATCAGCATATTTTGACCTAATGCTAATTCACCCATATCCGTTGAAGGACCATCAGCCATAATATCGCCCGCAGTAATTAAATCACCCGGCTTAACTAATGGTTTTTGGTTAATACATGTATTTTGGTTTGAACGGACATATTTAATTAAGTTATAAATATCTACGCCAGCTTCACCCGCTTCAGTTTCAGCATCACTGACTCGTACCACGATGCGGTTAGCATCAACGGTTGCAATCACACCACCACGTTTGGCAACAACAGTTACACCTGAATCTTTGGCAACCGTACGCTCCATTCCAGTACCAACAATTGGCTTTTCAGCTTTTAGTACAGGAACCGCTTGACGCTGCATGTTTGAACCCATTAAGGCTCTGTTCGCATCATCATGCTCTAAAAATGGCACAATTGAGGCCGCAACAGAAACAATCTGCTTAGCCGATACATCCATATACTCAACCGTTTCAGATTGAGCTAAGGTAAATTCATCTTGATGACGACATGAAACTAAGCCTTTAAGCAGGTTGCCTTCGCCATCAACCGGCGCACTTGCCTGTGCAATAACAAAGTCACCCTCACTAATTGCAGATAAGTAATCAATTTTGTCGGTAACAACACCTTTATTAACTCGACGATAAGGTGTTTCTAAGAACCCGTATTCATTGGTTCTTGCATAAACAGCTAATGAGTTAATTAGACCAATATTGGGCCCCTCAGGCGTTTCAATCGGACAGACTCTTCCGTAGTGAGTTGTATGTACATCTCGAACTTCAAACCCAGCTCTTTCACGCGCTAAACCGCCCGGCCCTAATGCAGAAACACGACGTTTGTGCGTTACTTGAGATAATGGATTATTTTGATCCATAAACTGAGATAATTGGCTAGATCCAAAAAACTCTTTTACTGCAGCAGAAACTGGTTTTGCATTGATAATTTCTTGTGGCATTAAGCCTTCTGAATCAGCAAGCGTTAAGCGTTCCCTGACAGCTCGCTCAACTCTTACTAGTCCAACTCTAAATTGATTTTCAATCATTTCACCCACCGCTCTTACACGACGGTTACCTAAATGATCGATATCATCAACATTACCATTACCATTTTTAATGCTAATTAATTCTTTTAATACATTAATAATATCTTCTTGGCTTAATGTACCTTCACCTTTAGACTCTTTAAGACCTAAACGGCGATTAAATTTCATTCTACCTACAGCAGAAAGATCGTATCTTTCGTTAGTGAAGAATAAATTATTGAATAGATTTTCTGCTGACTCTTTTGTTGGTGGCTCACCAGGACGCATCATTCTATATAGTTCGATAAGCGCTTCTAGTCGATTAGAAGTTGTATCTAAACGCATCGCTTCAGAAATATAAGGCCCACGGTCTAAGTCATTAACAAACAAGGTGTTAATTTCCGTCACGCCTTCTGCCAATAACTTATCTAGCACTTCTTCGGTAATTTCATCATTCACGTTTGCGACTAGTTCGCCAGTAGATTCGTCAATGATATTGTTCGCAAGTGTAGAGCCGTATAGGTACTCTCTTGGCACTTCTATTTGCTTAATTCCTGCTTTACTCATTTGTCTAATGTGTTTAGCAGTAATACGTCGCCCTTCTTCAACTAACACTTTTCCGTCGTGTTTAATGTCAAATGTCGCCAACGCACCCTTAAGTCTTTCTGGGATTAAATCTAGTAAAATATTTTCATTACTAATGAAATATTTATCTGTGTCGAAGAAAATTTCCAGCATTTCTTCATTTTCGTAGCCTAATGCACGCAACAAAATTGTCGCTGGTATTTTTCTACGTCTATCGATTCTGACAAAAACGCAATCTTTATGATCAAATTCAAAATCTAACCAAGACCCACGGTATGGAATAACTCGCGCATTGAATAAAAGCTTACCCGAAGAGTGAGTTTTACCTTTATCATGGTCAAAAAATACACCCGGACTACGGTGTAACTGAGAAACAATAACACGCTCAGTTCCGTTAATAACAAATGTTCCGTTATCTGTCATTAATGGAAGCTCACCCATGTAAACTTCTTGTTCTCTAATATCTTTTACAACTTTTGTACTGCCTGGCGCATCTTTATCATAAATAACCAATCGTGCAATAACACGTAATGCAGCAGCGTAAGTTGCACCTTGTTGTTGACATTCTCTCACATCAAAAACGGGCTCGCCTAAGCGATACTTGACATACTCTAAGACGGCATATCCTGAATGGCTAACAATTGGAAATACACTGGAAAATGCAGCATGCAATCCAACATCTTTTCTTTTTGCAGGGCGTATGCCTGTTTGCAAAAAATTATCATAAGATTTAATTTGTGTGGCAAGTAAATAAGGTACATCAAGTACTTCATCTGCTTTTCCAAAATTATTTCTGAGGCGTTTTTTTTCAGTAAAAGAGTAAGCCATATACTTCCTTATCCTTCTCAAAGAGTCGGTTTTTAAAATCAGGTACTACAAACAGTAAAAGGCCGGGGACTACTGAGTAGTCACCGACCCTATTACAGGTACTGCTTAGGATTCTTTGGTCAAAATTATTTAATTTCGACAGAAGCTCCCGCTTCTTCTAATGTAGCTTTAGCTTCTTCAGCATCTGCTTTACTTACGCCTTCTTTCAACGTAACTGGGCATCCTTCAACTGCTGCTTTAGCTTCTTTTAAGCCTAAACCAGTTAATCCACGTACAGCTTTAATTGCAGCAACCTTGTTGCCACCGAATGATTCCATAACAACATCAAATTCAGTTTGTTCTGCTGCTGCTGCACCTGCATCACCGCCTGCTGGAGCTGCCGCAACTGCTGCTGCTGATACGCCAAATTTTTCTTCCATTGCTGAGATTAAATCAACAATTTCCATAACAGTCATGTTTGATACTGCTTCTAAGATATCTTCTTGTGAGATAGCCATTATAGTTATTCCTCTAATATATTGGTTGTAAACTGGTTAAAAGCTTATTCAGCTGCTGCTTCTTCTGTTGCTACTTCCTCACCTTCTCCACGAGACTCTTTAAGAGCAAGTAAAGTGCGAGCTAGTTTCTCAACAGGAGCTAACATTAGCGCCATGACAAGACTAATTCCTTGATCACGAGTTGGTAAGCTTGCAAGACGAGCTAATTCAGAGCCGTCATAAGCTTCACCATCAATTGATACAATTTTAGTGATTAGCTTGTCATTAGTTTTAGCAAAATCGTTAATTAAACGACCTGCAGAACCTGGGTCTTCCATTGAAAAAGCAAGGATTAATGGACCAACCATTTTTTCTTGCATACATTCAAATGGTGTACCAGCAACTGCACGCTTAGCTAATGAATTCTTAACAACTCGCAAGTAAACACCGGTTTTTTTTGCAACTACACGCATTTCTGTTATTTCAGAAACGGTTAGTCCACGGTATTCAGCTGCAACTGCAGAATGCGCTTTAGCGGCATATTGTGCTACTTCCTCTACGACAGCTTTTTTGCCATCTAATGCTAAGGCCACAATTTTCTCCGTTAGTCTGACCTAAGTCAGATTGATATACACACTTCATACTGAAGTGCACTCTCGGGGCCTTTCACCAGTTTCCTAGTTAACAGCTCCCATCTACGTAGGCTTAATTTTAAGCTTGCGCACCTACGGTCTTTGATGGTTACCAACCGAGCTGGCAACCAAAATTCTTTTATTTTACGATTTTAATGCAATCGTAGATTGATCCAAGGTAACACCAGGACCCATTGTTGTGCTTAAAGTAATTTTCTTTAAGTAAATACCTTTTGCAGCACTTGGTTTAGCTTTAACCACATCAGAAACAACAGCTTCTAGATTTTCTAGAATGTCTTCCGCAGTAAAACCAATTTTGCCAATTGAACAATGAACAATTCCTGCTTTATCTGTACGGTAACGTGCTTGACCAGATTTAGCATTTTTCACTGCACCAGCAACATCAGGTGTTACAGTACCAACTTTAGGGTTCGGCATTAGACCTCTTGGTCCTAATACTTGCCCTAGCTGACCAACAACACGCATTGCATCAGGAGAAGCAATAACAACATCAAAGTCCATTTGACCTTTCTTAACTTGGTCAGCTAAATCTTCCATACCTACAATATCAGCACCCGCTTCTTTTGCAGCTTCTGCATTAGGGCCTTGGGTAAATACTGCTACACGAACTGTCTTACCTGAACCTTTAGGAAGTACTGTTGCACCCCTAACGTTTTGGTCAGATTTTCTTGCGTCAATACCTAGGTTAATACTTAGATCAACAGACTCAGAAAATTTCGCAGTTGCTAGTTCTTTCAATACTGCAACCGCATCAGTAAATGCATAACTACGTTCTGCATCAACTTTTTCTGCTGTGATTTTTGCTCTTTTAGATAACTTAGCCATTACTATCCTTCCACGTCCAGACCCATACTACGAGCACTACCCGCAATAATGTTTACAGCAGCATCCATATCTGTTGCGTTTAAATCTTCCATTTTAGTTGTTGCAATCTCTTCTAATTGCGCACGCGTTACTGTTCCTACTTTTACAGTATTTGGATTACTACTTCCTTTGCCAATACCTACTGCTTTTTTAAGTAAGATTGATGCCGGAGGAGTTTTAGTAACAAAAGTGAAACTTCTATCACTGAATACCGAAATAACAACTGGAATAGGCAAGCCTTTTTCAACATCCGAAGTTTTTGCATTAAATGCTTTACAAAACTCCATGATATTTACACCATGTTGACCCAATGCTGGACCTACTGGTGGACTTGGATTTGCTTCACCTGCTTTTACTTGCAGCTTGATATACGCCGTGACTTCTTTAGCCATTTTATTTCTCCGTGTGGGTCAAACGCTTTTCAGCTTCCCATAGATAAAAAATCCCCATCTATAGATGAGGACCATATATTATTCTTACTTAGTAATTTATACTTTTTCTACTTCGCCAAAACCTAATTCTACCGAAGTTGCTCTGCCGAAAATAAGTACCGATATCCGTAATTTACTTTTATCGTAAAAAACCTCTTCAATTTCGCCATTAAAATCTTTAAAAGGACCATCATTAACACGAACGACTTCGCCCACTTCAAATAGAACTTTAGGGCGTGGTTTGTTAATCCCTTCTTCTACTCTATTTAAAATTCTTTCTGCTTCTGCATCCGTAATAGGAGCAGGACGCTCACTAGTACCACCAATAAAACCCAGTACTCTGGGTTCATCACGAACTAAATGCCAAGTCTCATCTGTTAATTCCATTTGAATTAACACATACCCTGGAAAAAATTTACGTTCACTTTTTCTTTGCTGTCCCATTCTCATTTCTACAACTTCTTCTGTAGGAACCAGAATTTCCCCAAAAGACTCTTCTAAGCCTAGTCTTTTGATTTTTTCTTCAAGCGATAACTTTACTTTATTTTCATAATTTGAATACGCATGAATAACATACCAACGAATTGCCATTTCTTACCTCTTTACGCAGTTAGTGTCGTTATAGCCCAGAATAGAAACATATCTAATAGCCATAAGATTAGACCAACCATGATAACCATTCCAAAAACCATCAATGTCATACGCATAGTGTCCTGCCTAGATGGCCAGACAACTTTTTTCACTTCCATTTTAGACTCAAGAGCAAAGATCCATGAGCTCTTTCCTATCGCAGTTGTCATCATCATTGCAATTGCAATAATTACAACACCCAACATACCTAAAACCCGATATAATTGAGATACATCCGAGAATTGATAGAATGCTACGATACCTGCGCTTACAAGCACAAGGGATAAAACATACTTAAGCACATCGAACATTGAAGTTGGTGCGACTTCCTTTGCCTGAATATTCATTTTTTGGATTATTTGGGAACGTCTAGAATTATTTATGGATTAATGCGAGTTGGCAGGCCAGGAGGGACTCGAACCCACAACCTGCGGTTTTGGAGACCGCTGCTCTACCAATTGAGCCACTGACCTACACGCATTAACTTTAAGAAGAGGCATTATACAACAACCTCAAATATTATTCAACTACTGTTGCAACAACACCAGCACCAACTGTACGACCACCTTCACGAATAGCAAAACGTAAGCCATCTTCCATTGCGATTGGTGCAATCAGTGTCACTTCTACTGATACGTTGTCGCCAGGCATGACCATTTCTGTGCCTTCTGGTAATTTTACTGCGCCAGTTACGTCTGTTGTTCTGAAGTAGAACTGTGGACGGTATCCGTCGAAGAATGGTGTATGACGACCACCCTCATCTTTTGATAGTACGTAGATTTCTGCTGTGAATTTTGTATGTGGGTTAATTGTACCAACATGAGCTAGTACTTGACCACGCTCTACATCTTCACGTTTTGTTCCTCTTAATAGGATACCTACGTTATCGCCCGCCTCACCTTGATCAAGCAGTTTACGGAACATTTCAACGCCCGTACACGTTGTTTTAACTGTTTCTTTAATACCAACGATTTCGATTTCTTCGCCAACTTTTACAACACCACGCTCAATACGTCCTGTTACAACGGTTCCACGACCAGAAATTGAGAATACATCTTCAATCGGCATAATAAAAGCACCTTCAACCGCTCTTTCTGGCTCTGGAATGTAGCTATCTAATGCATCAACTAATTTTACGATTGCTGGCGCACCTAATTCGCTTGTATCACCTTCAAGTCCTTTTAGAGCTGAACCAACGATAATTGGCGTGTCGTCTCCAGGGAATTCATATAAGTCTAATAACTCACGTAACTCCATTTCAACTAATTCAAGCATTTCGTTGTATTCTTCTGTACCAACACCACCACAGTCTTCTGCTAGTAAGTCAGCTTTGTTTAGGAAGACTACAATGTAAGGTACACCTACTTGGCGAGATAATAAGATATGCTCTCTTGTTTGAGGCATAGGACCATCTGTTGCGCCACATACTAAAATAGCACCATCCATTTGTGCAGCACCGGTAATCATGTTTTTCACATAATCAGCATGACCTGGACAGTCAACGTGTGCGTAATGACGCGTTTCTGATTCATATTCAACATGTGATGTTGCAATCGTAATACCACGCTCACGCTCTTCTGGTGCATTATCGATTTGGTCAAATGCTTTGACTTCACCACCCATTTTCTCTGCCATAACTCTTGTTAGTGCAGCGGTTAGTGTTGTTTTACCATGATCAACGTGACCAATTGTGCCGACGTTTACATGAGGTTTAGTACGTTCAAATTTTTCTTTAGCCATTAGAAGGACCTTATCTTTTAAAATTCAGCAACAATTGATGGAATTGGAGCCCATAACTGGACTTGAACCGGTGACCTCTTCCTTACCAAGGAAGTGCTCTACCTCTGAGCTATATGGGCGTTTCTCTTTGATTTGGAGCGGGTGATGGGAATCGAACCCACGTGATCAGCTTGGAAGGCTGGAGTTCTACCATTGAACTACACCCGCGATATTCTTAATATCTGAATGGTGGAGAGGGGAGGATTCGAACCTCCGAAGGCTGAGCCGTCAGATTTACAGTCTGATCCCTTTGGCCGCTCGGGAACCTCTCCATACAGAACGGCCATTATGAGATAACGACCGACTTTTGTCAACAACTTTTTTAAAAAGTTTATGCGCTACTTAGATGAGTTTATTTCATTCATCGCAGACTGATACCCTTCTGAGCACAATTGCGGGAATTTCTGCATAAAACGCAAAAACATATCATCTATTTTCTGTGCATCTAATTTTGAAAAATCAGACAACACATAATCTGCTACCTTACTACTCTCTTTAGGTCGACCTATTCCTAGGCGCAATCTAACAAAGTCTTTAGTACTGATTGCAGAAATAATATCTCTTAAACCATTATGACCACCATGACCACCTGAAAATTTTAGCTTCATATCGCCTACTAAAAAATCCAGCTCATCATGTACCACCAAAACCTCTTCTGGTAATATTTTATAATACTTCATGACAGAAGAAACAGATTGCCCGCTCCGATTCATAAAAGTATTTGGCTTTAAGAAATAAACCTTACCACTAGAAGTCACCAACTCAGCAAGACTTCCTAAAAAACGAGACTGCAGCGAAAACTCTCCACCCTCAGCCTTTATTAACTCATCTAACAATAAAAACCCGGCATTATGCCGGGTTTTTGCATATTTCTGACCTGGATTACCCAGACCAACAATAAGCTTAATCACTACTCACTTTCTGCTTCTTCACCAGCTTCTGCAGCAGCAGCATCATCTTCTACTTCCTCTGCAACAGGGCGTGTTTTAATAACTTGCGCAACAGGGAGATTATGATCTTCACCATGCGTTAATGCTAAAATTTCAACGCCTTCAGGCACAACTAGATCTGTTAAATGCACAGAATCACCAATATCTATTGCAGTCATATCAACTTCAATATACTCAGGCAATACAGCAGGCAAACATAAAACTTCCAACTCAACCATAGAATGAGTAATAACTCCGCCAGCTTTCACACCAACCGAAATATCTTGGTTTATAAAATGCAGTGGCACATGAACTTTAAGTTTCTCATTCATATCAACACGCAAGAAATCCATATGCAAAATAGTATCTTTCGCAGGGTGTCTTTGTAATCCTTTCAAAACAACGTTTTGCGATTTACCATCCACACTGACCTGTAAAATATGCGAATAAACAGCTTCATTAGCTAATCTTTTCGATACTTCATTATGATTTAGAACCACATGCTCTGGATCAGTCGAACCACCATAAATAACAGCAGGAACATCACCATTACGACGAGTTGCTTTTGCAGCACCCGTACCTTTATTTGCTCTATTTACAGCTTCAAATTCAAAAACGCTAGACATCTATCTCTCCACACCCAACAAACAATAACTTAAAATTATCAATCAACATAAAGTGAGCTAACAGACTCACCCACTGAAATTCTTCTAATTGTTTCAGCCAACATCTCAGCAACACTCAATTGCCTAATCTTTCCAAGATTTGCAGCCTCTTCAGTTAGAGGAATTGTATCCGTAACAACCAACTCATCAAGCTCTGAATTAGTTAAATTCTCAATAGCAGCACCCGATAACACAGGGTGAGTACAGTAAGCAACCACCTTAACTGCACCTTGTTTTTTTAATGCGGCAGCAGCACTGCAAAGCGTACCAGCCGTATCAACTAAATCATCAATCATGACACAAGTTTTACCACTCACATCACCAATAATATGCATAACCTGAGCAACATTCGCCATCGGCCTACGCTTATCAATAATTGCTAAATCCGCATCATCTAGACGCTTTGCCAAAGCTCTCGCCCTAACAACCCCACCAACATCAGGAGAAACAACAATTAAATCTTTATATTTTTGCCTCCAAACATCACCTAATAACAACGGTGACGCATAGACATTATCAACAGGTATATCAAAAAAACCTTGAATTTGATCAGCATGTAAATCAACCGTCAAAACCCTGTCTGCACCCGACACTCCAATCATGTTTGCAACCAGCTTTGCTGAAATTGCCACCCTCGCTGAGCGCGAACGCCTATCCTGTCTTGCATACCCATAATAAGGTATGACTGCAGTTATGCGCGATGCAGATGCTCTTTTTAAGGCATCAATCATCACTAATAATTCCATTACATTTTCATTAGTCGGCGCACATGTTGGCTGAATAATGAAAACATCTTTATCTCTTACATTCTCTTCAATCTCTACCGTCACTTCGCCATCACTAAAGCGACCTACCGTTGCCATCCCTAATCGAATATTGAGGTGTCGAGCTATTTTTTTAGCCAACGCCTCGTGCGCATTCCCAGAAAAAATCATCATTGAAGAATCACTCATGGAGCACCTTGATTTAGTAATTATTTGATTTAATATAGGAGAAATTGGCTGGGCTGCCAGGATTCGAACCTGGGTATGCGGAGATCAAAACCCCGTGCCTTACCGCTTGGCGACAGCCCAATTTTTAGATACTAAAGATTTCACTCATTTCATCCTGCAATGGTGAATTTGCTAATCCTTGCGTTAAATATTTTTCCCTTTCCGAAGGCAAAGACTGAAATACTTCCTTTGCTTGCTCTTCATTATCGAATTGTACAAAAACACATGCTCCTGTTCCTGTTAATCTTGCTTTTCCATAAGCATCCAATTCTTTTAACGCTTCATCCACTTCTGAATAAAGCTTTCTGACAACTTCCGAACAGTCATTTCTAATCTGTCCTGCATCAAAGTCGGCCATTTTGATTGATTTACTATCCCGTGTCAATCCTTTTGCTGAAAATATTTCTCCTGTATCAACATGACACTTTGGTTTTACAACCACATACCAAGCTTTAGGCAAGGCAATCGGAGTTAATTCTTCACCCACACCTTCAGCCCAGACGCTCGTTCCATTAACAAAAACAGGGACATCAGCACCCAGCTGCACACCGAGCTCAATCAACCTTTTTGTCGATAAATCCAAGCCCCACAATTTATTTAACACCACCAAAACAGTGGCAGCATCTGAACTACCTCCGCCGAGCCCACCGCCCATAGGTAAATTTTTCTCCATTTCGATGTTCACCCCGCCTTTATACCCCGTTTCTTGCTTGAGGATATTGGCAGCCCGTACAGTCAGATCATCAGATTCCTTTACACCCGCTATAGGATTTTTTAAATGCACATCATTATCGGCAGATTCAGTAAATATTAGCCCATCCGTTATATCAATTAACTGAAATACCGTCTGCAGCAAATGATAGCCATCCTCTCGCCTGCCAGTAATACTCAGCATTAAATTTAATTTTGCTGGGGCCGACCACCTAATTCCCCAGCCTTTTTTAGCGTTAACTTGTTCAGACATTACCTTTCCCACCGATCTATTATTAGGGTTAATTTTATTTTATTTTTTTTAATTTTCAGCTTATGCGGCATCACACCAATTATTGTTGCTTTATAGCGACTAGTTTCTATACGCCAGCCTAGCTGTTCAAAACCATTTTTAATTTTTATTATTGAGCTGTTTTTTACAGGCAACCCCAATACCCAGCGCCTTAATGCTGTTACTGGTACATCAAAGCCAAGCTGCCGCCTCATAAAGCCGTCAACATCATTTGACCTCAGCTTTTCTCCGTCACCGCTATCTAAAGATATATTATCCCCATTAATCTCAATTTTTCTCTTTCCCAGCCCTAAAGCACCAAACAAGCTTATCGCATCTTGCTCACCCTTATGCTGCCAACTTATATGAGCATTTAAAACATCATCAGTCCTAATTAACAATCGCCCTTGTAATTGCCACTGCTTTATTTCTATATCACTTTTATGACCCTGCCACGCCACTTGCTCATCCAAGTGAGTAATGGGCGCACAAGCGCCAAGTAATATCACCCAGCCTATTAGCAATAGCCGCATAAACTAATTAATCCTTTAATAACTGTTTTTTTAATAGCAACAAGTACTCATCATTCTTATTCATTTTCAACGCTTCACTCAGCAAGTCTTTCGCTAGCTCAACTTCATTAAGTGCCACATATACCTCTACCAAATGTCCTGCAATTTCCGCCTGAGGTACCATGGCATAAGCTTTTTCTAAATACTTTCTTGCTGCTACGTAATCGCCCATTTTATAAAATAGCCAGCCATAGCTATCGATAAAAACAGCCTCATTAGGTTTAACAGCTAACGCTCTTTCGATATATAGTCTTGCCTCTTGATATCGAGTTGTTTTATCTACCAAGGTATACCCCAATGCATTTAACGCAGTGGCATCATTAGGCTTTTTTTCCAAAATATACTTCAAGTCCTCTTCTAGCGCTTTCATATTGCCTAATTTTTCAGCAATTAATGCACGCGCATGCAAAATATCCGAATTCTCAGCATCCTTTAGTAAAGCACCGCTTAATACGTCATAAGCTTGCTGATAGTCTTTCCCTCTACTTAATACTTCCGACTCAATCAGCGTTAATTCACTCAGTTTATTTGGATGCTGACTTTTTATTATGCGCACATGGGTTAGTGCTTCAGCTAAATCTGGAGTTTTCATCAACAACAAAACCACACTGACCTTCGCTTCATACTGATACTTACCTTCCCCGACCGAGTTAAACCAATTAATTGCCGTTTGATTCTGTCTCTTGCTCGCTGCTATTCGACCTAAATAATAGCTAGCCTGATTTTTATAAGCTGGGGACTCAACTAACTCAAGCAGCAACACCTCCGCATCTTCATGCACCTTATTAATTTGCAGTAACACCAAAGAAATTCGTATCTTTATAGCATTATCGCTCGGCGCTTTCTCTTGCAAATCTTTTAAAATCTTTAAAGCTTCTTCAAATCGAGTTTGATTGATTAGCAACTGAACTATCTGCTCACTAATCTTAGTATTTTCTTTTTTAGCAACGGCTTGTTGTAATGACTCCGTGGCTAGCGCTAATTTATTCTGGCTAATAAAAATCTGTCCTTGCAGCAATAACGCCTTAACCCAATCCTCTTTAATTGCTAATGCTTGATCAATATTTTTTTGCGCTTGCGAAAATCGCTTAGCCTGATAATCCACATAAGCCCTGACAAAATAGAAGCTTTCATTAGCAGGATGCTGCAAACTTAATTCAGAAAAAACGTCATAAGCCACTTGCACAGCTTTTGGTTTACGCAAACTTTTCATAATCACTTGCATGCGCAAATTAAAGTCATTCGGCGCATTAGCCAAAACAAAATTAATTTGCTCAATTGCAATACTATTTTTCCCCGCTTGAATCGCGGCAATAGCTTTTAGCTGCCTAGCCTCCAAATCATTAGCATCAATCATCAGCCAATAAGCTACCGCTTCTTCTAATTTTTTCTCATCTTGCAAAAAAACCGCAATACTTGATGCTCGTTTTACCACCTCTAAATCATTCGTTATTGCTGCAGCACGCAAATACCCGTCAAGTGCAAGCCGATACTCCCCTCGCTGCCCAGCTAACTCCGAGGTCAGTAATAAAAACATCACCTTGGGGTTGATTGCCGTCTTACTTTCAACAGCCTGACTTTTTTCCTCTACTTCCTTAACAGCAACAGGTGCTTCACTTTGCTCCATCAGTTTGAAATCAGCACAAGCAGCTAATAGGAAGCAACAATTTATCACGACGAGTTTTAAAACTTTCAATGAAATTCCTTAATGACTAAGATTGTAATTGATTAAATATAAGCACTATTATGCTGTATTTTTCTTAATAACTTTATTTAAAATAAGCATTCAATTTGGCTAAATCCATAAAACTCCTTAGAATAGAAGCTTCCCTTTAGCATTAATTTTACGCACCCCTTAACTTCAACAGGCATTAATGACTTTTCTTGCGCTCGGTATTAATTATACAACAGCACCTGTTTCCATTCGAGAGCGCCTAGCGTTTCCGGCTGAAACACTAGGGGCGGCCGTAAAAGACCTATGGAACCAAGCAACTATATCAGAAGCAGCCATCTTATCCACTTGTAACCGCACTGAAATATACTGCACTCTTCAAGACAACAATGCATCTCCTGTTATTGAGTGGATCGCACAACACCACAAAATCACCCCTGCTGATTTTCAACCTTACTTATACACCCACACTGATAGCGCACTGATTCGTCATATCTTTCGCGTTGCTAGCGGCTTAGAATCGATGATTTTAGGCGAGCCGCAAATTTTAGGGCAAATTAAAACAGCCTACCAAACAGCGAATAATGCAGGCACCCTAGGCAAAGACCTCGACAAGCTATTTCAGCACACCTTTTCAACAGCAAAAAAAGTGCGTACTGATACGGAAATTGGCTCCAGCTCCGTTTCTGTTGCCTTTGCCGCCGTACAGCTCAGTAAACAAATCTTCGATGATTTAGGTCAGCAAACAGCTGTACTCATTGGTGCCGGCGAAACAATTGAGCTAACTGCGCGCCATCTACACCAAAATGGTATTAAACGCATTATCATTGCCAATCGTACTTATGAAAAAGCACATGCCTTAGCCAACCAATTTGACGGCTACGCAATTCCTTTATCAGACTTACCCCACCATATTGCTGAAGCCGACATTCTCGTCTCATCCACCGCTAGTCAACTGCCCATTTTAGGCAAAGGCCTTGTTGAAAGCGCTATTAAACAGCGCAAACATAAACCTATGTTTATGGTTGACCTTGCTGTCCCTCGTGATATTGAACCCGAAGTTGCCAAGCTGAATGATGTTTATTTATACACCGTTGATGACCTACAAAACATCATTAATGATAATTTAAATTCTCGCAAATTGGCTGCTGAACAAGCCGAAGAAATCATTGATGCCCGCGTAGAACACTTCACATCGTGGGTGCGCTCTCAAACTAGCCAGTCAACCATTGTTGATTACCGTGCTCAAGCGACTCAGTTACAACAAGAAAGCTTGACTAAAGCACTTGCTTCTTTAAAAAATGGCACGGCACCGGAAGCCGTATTAAAGCAGCTCGCTCACACATTAACCAATAAATTAATCCATACTCCCTGCGCCCAGCTTAGAAGTGCTAGCGAAAATGAACGTCATGACCTAATTGACGCAGCGAGAGAAATATTTAACCTACCCGATTAAGCATGAAAGCATCTATAAAAATTAAATTAGAAAATCTCCACGATCGTTTTGATGAAATCGCGGTACTTCTTTCGCAACCTGAAATCCAGAACGACCAAAATCAATTTCGCGCTTTAAGCCAAGAATACGCACAAATTAACCCTTTAGTTGATTGCTACAACGACTATATTGAAGCAGAAGAAAGCATCAATGCTGCTCAAGAAATGCTCGCTGAAGACGATGATGAAATGCGCGAAATGGCACAAGAAGAAATCAGTGAAGCCAAAGCTATACAAGAAAAACTGGAAAGCGAATTGCAAATCTTACTATTGCCTCGTGACCCTAATGACGACCGTAATATCTATTTAGAAGTACGAGCAGGAACTGGTGGCGATGAAGCGGCTATTTTCTCTGGTGACTTAGCGCGTATGTATACACGTTTCGCAGAATCTCAGGGCTGGAAGATAGAAACAACCAGTGAAACACGCGGTGAGCATGGTGGCTTCAGGGAAGTCATCTTGCGTATTACTGGCACAGACGTTTATTCAAAACTTAAATTTGAGTCAGGTGCGCACCGTGTGCAACGCGTACCTGAAACTGAATCTCAGGGCCGTGTGCATACCTCAGCTTGTACTGTTGCCATCATGCCTGAAGCAGCTGAAATCGATAATATTGACATCAACCCTAGCGATTTACGTATTGACACCTTCCGTGCATCAGGCGCAGGTGGGCAGCATGTGAATAAAACTGATTCCGCTATTCGTGTAACTCATTTACCAACAGGGCTTGTTGTTGAGTGTCAGGATGGTCGATCACAACATAAAAACAAAGCACAAGCTTTATCGGTTTTACAATCACGCCTACTGTCTGCGCAGCAAGATAAACAACACGCAGAAAACTCAGAAAACAGAAAATTACAAGTCGGTAGTGGTGATCGTTCTGAACGCATACGCACTTACAATTACCCTCAAGGCCGTGTAACCGATCACCGTATAAACCTAACCTTATATAAGCTTGATGAAATTATGCAAGGCGGACTAGAGCATATTATTAACCCATTAATTAGTGAACACCAAGCCGAGCAACTTACCCAGCTCGGAGAAGAAGGCTAGATCTATTTATGCCTGACATACAAAGCCTACTAGCAGAATCTAGCCGGCAATTACAAGCTAGCTCCGATTCTGCACAGCTTGATGTTGAAATTTTACTTTGCCATACCCTTAACAAAGACCGTAGCCATTTACGCGCCTGGCCAGAAAAAAAACTAACTGATGAGCAATTAAAACAATTTAAACAACTCTTTGATCAGCGCTTACAAGGACTGCCTATTGCTTACCTCACAGGAAAACGCGAATTTTGGTCCCGTGATTTCATCACCACACCAGCCGTGCTTATTCCGCGCCCTGAAACAGAAACTCTCATCGAGCTTTGTTTTGATTTAATCCCTAAAACACCTAACATGTCTTTACTTGATTTAGGCACTGGCTCAGGTATTATTGCAATCACATTAGCAGCAGAGTTCAAATCAGCGCAAGTCATAGCCGTGGATAAAAGTTCAGAAGCACTCGCGGTAGCGCAACAAAATGCCACACTAAATAATACAAAAAATATTGAATTTATCCAAAGTGATTGGTTTGCACAAGTACCACAACAGCAGTTCAATTTTATTCTCAGTAACCCCCCTTATATAAATCCGGCTGACCCACATTTACAGCAGGGCGATGTGCGCTTTGAACCCAGTACGGCTTTAGTTGCTGAAAATCATGGCTTACAAGATATTATGTCGATTGCAAAACAAAGCAAAGACTTTTTAAAACCCAATGGCTATTTAATTTTAGAGCATGGTTATGACCAACAACAACCCGTACATGAAATATTAACAGCACAGCACTATAGCAATATTCACTGCCTGCCTGATCTCGCTGGTCAAGCGCGTGTTAGTTATGCACAATGGCAACCTACCAGTTAAACCCAACACCTTTTATATTATGAATGACTCTTTCGTAGAAGTTGCTATCCCTAGAAAAATTGTGCAGAATTTATTGCATCATGCACAACAAACACCTAATGAAGAGGTCTGCGGACTGATTAGTAGTAAAAAGGATATCCCACAGCGTAGCTACCCCATTAAAAACACCTCTAATACTCCGGCAACTTTTTTTAACTTAGATGCCGGACAACAAATTCATGCAATGGCTGAGATGCGCAACAACAATGAACAGCTTTTTGCTATTTATCACTCTCACCCCACAGCGCCAGCTATCCCCTCTAAAACTGATTTAGAGCAAGCGAGTTACCCTGAAGCACTTTACTTAATTATTTCCCTTAATGTAAAAGGTGTCATGGAAATTCGTGCTTATAAAATTCATAATCATCAATTTTCAGAAGTTGCATTACGCCTAAACTAACAGCTAAAGAAAGTTTTGTATTTCAACAGTAAAAATGATTAAATCTAATCATGAGCCTTCTCCTAGAAAAGCAGATAAATAAATATCATAAGCAGCTCCTACTCTGCCTGCTTTTACTCGGCTCATTATTCTCCCTTACGCCCCACAGCGCACATGCTTTAGAGGTTATTACACACCCTGAAAATACTGAGCAGCTAAAAAAACTGACTGACTAATTTATCTAGTATTTTTTCTATGCGTACCTTATATTGGCCCAATGGCGAAAGAATTTAAGTTATTGTGCTACCAGACGACCACCCTTTACATAAGCGCTTTGTAAAAGAAAAACTACAACTTTTTCCCCACCAACTACGCAGAACATGGAATAGGAAAACCTATACAGGCACTGGGCAAGCTCCAATTACCGTCGACTCCATGACTGAAATGCAAAAACTCATCAAACAAACAAAAAACTCTATTGGCTATATTGATCAAGGAGAACAAGATGAATAAATTCTCTCCAGTCTCTTTGCTCGGTCTAAGCTGCTGCCTCCTGCTTCTGGCTACACCTGTTTTTTCTGAGGATGACATAGCTAGCAGCTCTATAGAAGACAGCGAAATAAGTGAAGCCTTTAACTGGGCTAATTATAAAAAACCGTGGATGGATGATTTCCAAATACATGGATTTTTTAGTCAGGGTTTATTTTCCAGCTCCGGAAATAATGTTTACGGAAAAAGCAAAGACAGTGTTTCTGCAGGTCTAACTGAAGTCGGGCTTAATCTTTCTTATCAAGCACTAAATAATTTAAGCTTTGCAATACAAGGCCTTTATAGAAGGGCTGGTGAAAGCACAGGCAGTGAAGGTGACTTTAGCTTAGATTATGCCTTTATGGATTATACGTTTTTTATTCATCAGCAAGGCCGTTTTGGCGTGCGAACTGGTCGAATTAGAAACCCTTGGGGGTTATACAATGAAACTAGAGATGTCGCCGCCACGCACCCAACTATTTTTCTACCTCTCGCTTACTTTGAGCGTTCTCGGTCACTTTTTATATCAATGGATGGCGGACAATTTTACTCTGATTATAATACCGACTACGGTGACTTTACTTTCACTTTCAATATCGGATTAAGCAACCCTGCTGATAAAGAATTGTTACTTGCTGTCACTAACAACCCTAATGTACAAGGCGACCTATATTCTGAGCTTAGTTATTTAGCCAACATTAATTACGACATTAATAATGGAAAATATATTCTTGCTTTCAGTTATGTCAACCTTAATCTTGCATATGAAGGCACCGCTACCGACCCATATAAAGAACTAGAGATCAAAATTAATTCTTTTATAGCATCTGCTCAATACAATGGAGAAAAATTTAGCCTAACAGCAGAATATGCATTGCAATGGAATGACTTTAATAACGACCCAATACATCAAGATAGCAGCCCCATTGGTGAACATTGGTATGTACAAACAGGCTACCGAATTCTAGATAATGTACAACTAACACTACGCTATGACTCTAGTGTAGTAGATATTAGTGACCGCAAAGGAAAGTCTCTTGCTGCTTCCAATCCTTTTTTACCCGCCCACATTGGCTATACTCAAGATATTGTTTTTGGTACTCGCTGGGATATTACCCCAAATTGGATGCTGCGCGCTGAATATCATCGAGTACAAGGTGCATCAACACTCTCATCTTTTGATAATCCAGATATTACAAGTATTGCTAAAAACTGGAATATTTATGCCTTACAAGTAGCCTACCAATTCTAGCCATGAAAAAACAACTAGCCTTTCTTAGTTTAAAGTGGAAGCTATCCATTAGCATTGGCCTTATCTTAATCTCTCTTTTTAGCGTTTACTCATACTATCTTTATGAACAAACACTCAGCCACTTTTTAGCTAATCGTCAAACAACGCAGCAAAAACAAATTAATATTGCGCGCGCAATTAATAACGAATCATTTTTTGTACTCGAACGCTTTGCCGAATCAATCATTATCCCCCCCAAAGGTACAAAAAATTCAGAACAATTCATATTTGGTCTATTTGATGAGTACTGGACACACTGGGGACTTATTTGGGACTTAGAAGGTGCTAGTTTTTATAGCATTGACAGTAAAAGAGTAAAGCAGTGGGGGAAGGGAACTCAAATATCTGAAGAAGTGCTGCAAGCCGTATTGACAGATGAAATCCCTAAACACCAATTTGACTGTCATAAAGGCTGCTTTCAGCAAATTATTATCCCTGTTTTAATCAATTCAAAACTGGTCGGCGCCATTAGCCTATCAGTCTCACTTTCTGATACTTTATTGCAATATCAAGATACCGTTGACAGCGATATAGGTTTATTAATGAATGATCACGCTAGCAATCTCTCTGTGGTCACTCAAGCACAAAAAAACTTACCTATTTGGCAACAATTTATCCAACAACATGAGCTCAATTCTTTTACCAACCGTGCATTAGAATTTATTGATAATCAACGCCACTATGAAATAATTGCTTTCAGTATTGAACAAAATCAAAAAGCGCCTTATTTTGTTATTATTAACGATATTAGTAGTGAATATTACGCCTTACAACAAAAATTATCCCAACTCGCCCTTATTGGAGTAGGTGTCTCTTTATTTATTACGCTCTTTTTATATTTCACCATTCGCCTTAGCTTAAATAATGCCTCTCAATTAGCTAAAGCACTCCCTTTACTCGCCCAGCATAAATATGGTGCATTTAAAGAAAGCCTAGCGCCATCAACAAATACTTTTTTTGCTGATGAAATGAGTGTTTTAACAGAATCAGCTATTCACGTTTCTCAACAACTAAAAACATTAGAATTTGAGGCACAACAAAATACAGAATTATTAATTCAAAATGCATCCGAACTAACCCGCCAGCGTAATTTCATGGAGCAGCTAATAGATACAGCGCCTATTATTGTCATTACTCAATCAATAGAAGGTGTCATTTTATCCACCAATACCGAAGCTCTACAAAACTTCAAAAGCACAGCAGAAAATATGATTGGCCGCCATTTTGCAAACTTTATTCCGCAAGATGAAAGCATGCATTTATTACAGCTTAGTCAATTACAACACAATCCCTCCGTAGAAATAAACTACTCAGGGCGTTTAACCGTTAATAATAGTGAACCCCTGTTTATTTCTTGGATTCACTCCTTATTATTTGCTACGGACCCTGAGCAAGAAACCATTATTTTAAGTTTAGGTGTTGATGTCACTGAGCAGCATATTGCTGATGAGCAATTAATCTGGATAGCAACTCATGATCAATTAACAGGTCTAAGTAATCGACGTCATTTCCAGCAAGAATTGGACAGCATGCTAGCCATTGCTGATCGTTATAACAACCAGTTGGCCCTATTTTATCTTGATTTAGATCAGTTCAAAATCATCAATGATACCCACGGACACCAAGCAGGCGATGACTTGCTGCAACATATTACTCGCATACTAAAAAAAGAAGTGAGAGAAACAGACTTACTGAGCCGCATTGGTGGCGACGAATTCACTCTTATTGTGCCTGCGGCAACAGAAGAAGGTGCGCAAAAACTAGCGACTAAATTACTTCAAGCGCTTAAAAATATTGACTACAGTATTAATGACCAAGTTCACCCTATCAGCTTTAGTATCGGTATTGCCATATATCCACAGCACGGAAAGGATCAGCAGCAACTTTTAGCAAATGCTGATTTAGCAATGTACCACGCAAAACAAACAGGCCGCTCTCGCTACCACTTATTTTCTCCAAATTTTGAATATCAAAAAATATTAACTCAGCAATTACACTGGAAAAATACAATTGAAACTGCGATAAAACAAGACCAATTTGTGCTTTTTTTCCAACCTATTTTAGATATTAAGCAAAAAAAGATTAGTCATTACGAATGTCTATTAAGGATTGAATTAGAGGATAATAAAATTCTAATGCCCGGCGACTTTATTACCCAGGCTGAGCAAATAGGTATTATTGACCAAATAGATAGGCTCGTTCTGAAAAAAGCAATTGACCAACACCTCGCTTTCCAAAAAATAAACAACAACGCCCGCTTAGCTATCAATTTATCAGGGCGGTCAATGAATGATGAAAGTATTCTGCCTTATATTGAAGACCTATTAAAGCAAGAACACGTTAAACCAGAATTGATTATCTTTGAAATCACAGAAACTTCAGCCGTCTCTAATTTTCTATCCGCTAAATCTATGATAAAAAAACTGAAAGCCCTAGGCTGCCATTTTGCTTTAGATGATTTTGGTGTCGGCTTTTCCTCTTTTTATTACTTAAAATCACTCCCTGTTGATTATGTAAAAATCGATGGCTCCTTTGTTAAACAAATGGATACTAATGAAGAAGATAAGCTTTTTGTTAAAGTGCTGACAGAAGTTTCTCAGGCCTTTGGTAAAAAAATTATTGCTGAATTTGTAGAGAATCAAGCGATATTAGAGCTTCTGGAACAGCAAGGAGTTGATTATGCACAAGGTTATTATGTGAGCAAACCTATCCGTGATCCTTTAGATTTGAGCCATGTTAAAGGCCTAAAATGAACCCTTAACAATTGCCATTATTAACTGAAGTTACGTACTATTGACTACCAATGAATAAGTATCGTTTTTTAAAGTAGGATGGGCTAAGGAGCTTTATCCCGTGCCCATCACACTGCACAATGCAGCACGCTACGCTTTTCCGCACACTACTTATGTCCTTCGCTAATAGCAGTGAATGGGTATTTTATATGATCTTATTTTTAAACGATTAAAACGCCAACTTTAAACTTGCACTTTTGAATAGGCGTAACATCAGTTATTAATACTTTTTTGAATTTTTAGAATTCCGAAAGATAAGAGGCTTTTCATCACCCGACAATGCACTAGCTCGCGCCGAAGCAATCGCCTCTTGAATCACTGTATTTTCTGGTGACTTATGGCAAACAGGGTCAGTCGCATACATATCACCCGTTAATAAATAAGCTTGGCAGCGACATCCACCAAAATCTTTTTCTTTTTCATCACAACTACCACAAGGCTCTTTCATCCAATCCGTACCACGGAAAAAATTAAAGGCTTTAGACTCGTTCCAAATTTCAGAAATACTGTGCTCAGTCACATTAGGGCAATCTAAACCGGGTAATTCACGAGCAGAGTGACAAGGAAGCGCCATGCCATCAGGAGCAATGGTTAAGAATGTTGTCCCCCAGCCATTCATACAGGCTTTTGGACGCGCCTCATGAAAGTCAGGAATCACATAATAAATTTTCATTTTATCAGCGACTTTTTCTTTAAAGTCTTGTGCAATTTTTTCAGCCGCTTCATATTGTTCTTTAGTGGGCATTAATAAATCACGGTTAGCATGCGCCCAGCCATAGTACTGGGTATTCGCCAGCTCTACATAATCTGCGCCCAGCTCTTCTGCCATCGCTAAAATTTCTGGCATTTGATGAATATTTTCCCGATGAATCACAACACATAGCACCATCGGGTAGCCATGTTTTTTAACTAAACGTGCGACTTCTTTTTTGCTTTGAAAAGATTCTGTTCCAGCAATATGATCATTCAAGTCTTGCGTGCTAGCTTGAATACTGACTTGAATATGGTCTAAGCCCGCTTCTTTTAATTGCAGGATTTTTTCTTCCGTTAAACCATAGCCCGAGGTAATCAAGTTACTGTAATAACCCAATTCACGCGCATGTTTAACTAGTTCTGGTAAGTCAGGCCGAGTTAATGGCTCACCACCAGAAAAGCCCAGCTGCACCGCCCCCATCTTGCGCGCTTCAGATAACACTCGCTTCCAATCTTCCGTGCTGATTTCATTGTTATGCTGGTTATAATCTAAAGGATTAGAACAGTAAGGACACTGTAACGGACACTTATAAGTAAGCTCTGCCAATAACCAGCGAGGGGGGGTGATTTTAATCTTGTTTGATCCAGCCATTTTGTAATGCCACTTCTAAGAAAGCCATAATGTCGTTTTTTAAGCCTGTGGTACTAAATTTCTCTTCCAAATCATTAACGATTTGCTCTAATGCGCGCGTACCATCACACATTTTTAAAATTTCAGCAGAACTTTGATTCAGCTCTACCATGCCTTCAGGATAAAGAATAACATCTTTTTGCTGTGCTTCTTCCCATTGCAGACGGTGTAATGGGGAAAATTGAATTATTTTATCGGGGTTAATACTCATGATCGCTTCTTTGCTACGTGAAATCATATAAGGGTAGAAGACTACCCTTATTTATCGGGCACATTACTCTTCTATATTGAAGTACGGAGGCATATCATTAACATAAGCCATATACATCGCATCAGCCATTGACCATAAAACATCTAATTTAAACTGTAAAATTTCAACCATACGCTCTTGCTGCGCACGTGTTTTATACCAATCTAAAGTAATTTCTAAACCATGCTCTACATCGCGCCGTGCTTCCGTTAAACGTTTACGGAAGTAAATATACCCTTCTTCGTCAACCCAAGGGTAAACTTCAGGCCAATTACTAATACGTTGCTGATGAATTTTAGGGGCAAACATTTCTGTTAATGATGAACTCGCCGCCTCATGCCACTCCGCACGCCTGGCAAAATTCACATAAGCATCAACAGCAAATTTTACTGCCGGTAAGACATGCTCTAATGAAGTGACTTCTTCACGCGTCATACCAACCGCAATACCTAATTGTACCCATGCCTCAATGCCACCTTCATCTCCCGGGTGACCATCATGATCTAAAATTCGCTGCGTCCAAATAGCGCGCGTTTCTCTATCTGGACAATTTGCCAAAATATTCGCGTCTTTAATCGGAATCATAATTTGATAATAAAACCGATTAGCAACCCAACCTTGCAGTTGTTTTTTAGTCAGCTTACCTTCATTCATCAAGGTATGCATTGGGTGATGGATATGGTATTTGTTTTCCATACCACGCAATTTAGCTTCAAACTCTGCTCGCGACCAAGGGGCTTGTTCAGTCATCGCTATACCTCTATATTCATATTATCAAAAGAAACTTCTATACCATGTTGATCAAGGATTGCGCGTTCTTCAGACTCTTCATTTAGAATAGGGTTGGTGTTATTAATATGGATTAAAATTTTACGTGGCTTTGCCAAACCATCTAAAATTTCGATCATGCCACCCTCACCTGACTGTGGAATATGCCCAATTTTTCGTGCTAATAACGGTCGCCCGACGGATGCTAGTTCATCATCCGTCCAAAAGGTACCATCCACCATTACACAGTCTGCTTCGGTCATCGCTTTTTCTACATGTGGCTCTATCACTCCTAAACCAGGGGCATAAAAAGTCGTTTTACCTGTCGAAATTTGACGAATAATCATGCCGACATTATCGCCTTCATGCGGATCATTTCTGTGTGGTGAATACGGAGGCGCTTTACTTTTAAGTGCTAAAGCTGTGAACTCAAGATCATCAATATTAGGAATAGTAAACGACTGACCATTTAAGGGGATAGGGTGATCATTGACACCACAGAAGTGCTCTAAAATATTAAAAATAGGAAAGCCGGTGGTTAAATCCTGCTTCACCATCTCTGTACAGTAAATATCTAAAGGGTCGCCTTCACGTAAAATTAATAAGCCGGTGACATGGTCAATTTGCGAGTCAATCACGACAATCGCCTCTATGCCTGTACCACGGACTTTATTTTTCGGGTGAATTTCAGGAAACCCTTCTAATTGCGCGCGTACATCAGGCGATGCATTAAACAATACCCAGTGCTCACCATCTGAAGACACGGCAATAGATGACTGGTTACGAGTGCTTGCTTTGATAGAACCGGCTCGAACTGCTTTACAATTAGGGCAACTACAGTTCCACTGAGGAAAGCCACCACCTGCACCTGAACCAAGGACTCTTATTTGCATAATAAACTCTTATTTATGTAATGAAAAATAGGCAAAAAAAAAGGCTCATTAAGAGCCTCTTTTTCTCTAAACCGAAAAATTAACGGTTGTAGATATACATAGTGACTTCAAAGCCAAAACGTAGGTCTGTGTATGCTGGTGTTTCCCATTTCATAATATTCTCCGGAGTTATTTTTAATTTTTATACTAGCTTGATCAAGTAAGCTGTTCTGCAGTATACGATGAAGTTTTTATTTTAGCAACATAGAACAAGCGCTTAATTCAAATATCATTCGCAAAGACCCTTGTTATATTAATGGAGTAAAGGTATATTCTAACCTTTAGTCTTACAATAATTATAAGAGGAATAGTCATGGGCGTTACTGGAATATATATATTAATGTTAATTGCAGCTGCTGCAGCTTTTGCACCTTTAGCTTACTTCATTTTGAAATACACAGAAAACTCAAACGACGGCCCTTTTCCAGAGAAAGAAGCCAAAGAATCTCATTAAAGGTTTCGTCTTAAAACCAATAAAACCCTAGCCTATTTTTTACATTAATAAAATAGACTAGGGCATTACACTTCGGGGCAGAATGTAGAATGGGTAGAGCGCTGTTTGCGAAACCCATCAAACCCAGCTGAATAAAACACGACTGCTATGTGGAGTTGGCATTGTACGATGGGTTTCGTACCTCTACCCATCCTACGACGGCTCTCCTAAAGATCATCGCAAATGACTCTACGGCTCTTCGGGACAGGGCAAGCTTGTTAAAGCGCAGGTTGGGCAAGTTAAATTTTTGCGCAATTTCATTTCATTCCACTGCATCGTTAACCCATCTAGCAACAAAAGCCGGCCTGATAACACCTCTCCAACCCCCATCACTAACTTCATAGCTTCCAACGCTTGAATGCTACCAATAATACCTGTCAGCGGTGATATCACACCATTCAATGCACAGTTTTGTAGTTCTTCCCCTGTTTCTGCATATAAACAGTTATAACAAGGCGCTTCATCAGTGCCATTAAAAACACTCACCTGCCCATCAAAACGAATTGCTGCACCAGAAACCAAGGCGGTCTGATGTTGTACGCAAGCAGCATTAATAGCAAATCGCGTACTAAAATTATCCGTGCAATCAAGTACAAGATCAGCTGCAGCAACTTCCTGCGCAAGCATAACGCCTTGCAATCGCTGCTTAACCGCTCTAACCTTTACCTCAGGATTAATTTTATTTACTGTTTCCTGGGTTGAAATGACTTTATCTGTCCCAATATCGTTTGTGTAATGCGAAATTTGCCGTTGTAAGTTAGAAAGATCAACTTCATCATCGTCATAAATTATGAGCGAACCAACACCTGCAGCCGCTAAGTATAAAGCGGCAGGTGAGCCGAGACCTCCCGCCCCAATAATCAATATTTTGGCCGCAAGTAACTTTTCTTGCCCCTCTATATCCACTTGAGGCAACATAATTTGGCGACTATAACGGAGCAGTTGATCGTCATTCATAAGTAGTAATTAGTTATGGAGATGTAAATAACGCTATACAGCGCAAACAGCAATAAGATTTGCCTATTCTATAATAGGTAGAGCTTAATAATTTTTTAAACTTTTTTT
>JAQRMR010000103.1:0-12612 GCA_028599115.1 Methyloprofundus sp. | reverse complement strand
GATCGTCATTCATAAGTAGTAATTAGTTATGGAGATGTAAATAACGCTATACAGCGCAAACAGCAATAAGATTTGCCTATTCTATAATAGGTAGAGCTTAATAATTTTTTAAACTTTTTTTTATTTTTAATATCGTTAGGAGATATAAATGAATATACGCCCTTTACATGATCGTGTGATCGTAAAACGTGTTGAAGAAGAAACAACATCAGCCGGTGGTATCGTACTACCTGGTTCTGCGACTGAAAAACCAAGTGAAGGTGAGGTATTAGCCGTAGGTAATGGTAAACAACTTGATAACGGCACAGTTCGCGCTTTAGAAGTAAAAGTTGGCGATAAAGTTCTATTTGGCAAATATTCAGGTTCTGAAGTTAAAGTCAATGGCGATGAAGTTATCGTTATGCGCGAAGAAGACATCATGGGTATCTTGGCTTAATTTAAGCTCATTTATATAACACTTTTAATTTAGGAAAAAGAACATGGCAGCAAAAGAAGTAAAATTTGGAGATGACGCACGTAGCTTAATGGCTAATGGCGTAAATATTCTAGCAAACGCAGTAAAAGCAACCTTAGGGCCAAAAGGTCGTAATGCTGTTTTAGATAAAAGCTTTGGCGCACCAACCATCACTAAAGATGGTGTTTCTGTTGCAAAAGAAATCGAGCTTGCGGATAAGTTCGAAAACATGGGCGCACAAATGGTAAAAGAAGTGGCTTCACAAACTTCTGATGTGGCAGGTGACGGAACAACAACTGCAACAGTACTAGCGCAAGCAATCGTAAATGAAGGTTTAAAATCAGTTGCTGCTGGCATGAATCCAATGGATTTAAAACGTGGTATTGATTTAGCGGTAACAAAATCAGTTGAAGCGATTATCGCTTCTGCAACGCCATGTACAGATAACAAAGCCATTGCACAAGTTGGTACAATTTCAGCAAACTCTGATGAGTCTGTGGGTGAAATTATTGCTGAAGCAATGGGAAAAGTCGGCAAAGAAGGCGTTATTACTGTTGAAGAAGGCACTGGCCTTGAAAACGAATTAGACGTTGTTGAAGGCATGCAGTTTGATCGTGGTTACTTATCACCTTACTTCATCAACAACCAAGATAGCATGAACGTTGAATTAGAAAGCCCTTTTATCTTATTATTTGATAAAAAAATCTCTAATATCCGTGATTTACTACCAACATTGGAAGGCGTTGCTAAAGCGGGTCGTCCTTTATTAATTATTGCTGAAGATGTTGAAGGCGAAGCGCTTGCAACTTTAGTGGTCAACAATATGCGTGGTATCGTTAAAGTCGCTGCAGTTAAAGCTCCGGGCTTTGGTGATCGCCGTAAAGCAATGTTAGAAGATATTGCTGTATTAACAGGCGCAACCGTTATTTCTGAAGAAATTGGTCTATCACTAGAAAAAGTGGAACTAGAGCAATTAGGGACTGCGAAAAAAGTACAAATCACGAAAGAAATCACTGTGATTGTTGATGGTATTGGTTCTGAAGACAATATCAAAGCTCGTATTACTCAAATTCGTGCTCAAGCTGACGAAGCAAGCTCTGACTACGATAAAGAAAAACTACAAGAACGTCTTGCTAAATTGGCTGGCGGTGTTGCAGTCATTAAAGTTGGCGCTGCAACTGAAGTTGAAATGAAAGAGAAAAAAGCGCGTGTTGAAGATGCATTACACTCAACTCGTGCGGCTGTAGAAGAAGGTGTCGTTGCCGGTGGTGGTACTGCACTTGTACGTGCCATTGCAGCTTTAGACGGTGTTGAAGGTGCTAACCACGACCAAAAAATCGGTGTAGATATTCTACGTCGCTCAATGTCTGCTCCTTTACGTCAAATCGTAACTAATGCAGGTGATGAAGCTTCAGTTGTTTGCAACGAAGTCTCTAAAGGCGAAGGTAACTTTGGTTACAACGCTGCGACTGGCGAATACGGTGACATGATTGAATTGGGTATCTTAGATCCAGCTAAAGTAACACGTTCTGCATTACAAAATGCAGCATCGGTTGCTGGCCTTATGATTACTACTGAAGTAATGGTTGCTGATGCACCAGCAGAAGAAGGTGCAGCTGCTCCTGCAATGCCTGATATGGGTGGCATGGGCGGTATGGGTGGAATGGGCGGCATGATGTAAGCTCCCCCGCTTAAACCAGATCCACAAAAAAGCCCCGTTAACTTTAATTCGTTAACGGGGCTTTTTTATGTTTTATAGAACGCAGGCTTTGCAGGCTGAAGCCTGCGTTCCATCTTTTTTTTAATCATACCTTACTTTGAGTCGTCTAAATAACCATCAATATCTTCTTTAGAAAAACCAATTTTCTTAGCAACACGATCAGCATGGCTGACTCGTGATATGCCTTCAACAAGCTTATAGCTCGGCTCTTCATTTAAAAACTCAACCTGTTTGGCAACACCTTCAGCCTTATTCATAAACACATCAACCAACTGGTGGTTATGAGTAATTAATAAAGTATTGTTTCCTTTACGGTAAAAACCATCTAACACATTACTGGATGACTCCATCTTTTCCTCAAAAGTTGTGCCTTCAGACAATTCATCTAACACAACAAAGCTTTTTTCTGTACTTGCCAAGAAAATATCACGTGTGCGTTTTAACTCTGTTCCAAAGCGCCCTTCGCCGTCATCCAAGTGGCTAATTTCTGGTGCTTGATAAAAGATCTTATCCGCAACAGTTAATATTGCTGACTTCGCAGGCACATAACATCCAATTTGTGCCAGTAACTGTGTCTGTGTGACGGTTTTACAAAAAGCTGTTTTTCCACCGCTATTTGGCCCAGTAATAAACACTAATTTATCTTTCTCTAAAACAAAGTCATTACCGACATAAGCTTCATTTTTCATCCCTAAAACAGGATTTTTAACAGCCGATAGCTTAATTTTGTGATGTGAGCTTTCTATCAGTTCAGGCAGAACCATATCAGAACCATATTCTTCAGAATATTTTATAAAGCTGAGTAACTCATCAATTTGCCCTAAAGCATCTAAAGCATCACCCAGCTCTTGAGATTCCTTAAATTCATCACGTAGAGGGATAATACAATTATCTCGGTCATACGAACCGACAATAGGAAAATAAATTAATAGTAAAGGTGCAACAATAGCGCCTGCCATGCCTCCTATGCCAAAAGACAAGCCAGGAATATTATAGCTAATCACTTGCGATATAAGCCACGCGCCGAATATGCCTGAAGAGATTAATAAAGGCTTAAACAGGCTAGGGTTGAAAATACTCGCAGGTGTAAAATCTCCTTTACGCTCCTGCTTTGTTTTAAAACCTTTTTCAGTATTGTAAACAGGCCCCAACATAAGCGCATGGGTACGACTATTAGAAAAGGCATTTATTTTGTTAAAAATGCCTTTAAGATAAGCACTTTCTGGTGCTGTTGATGCGTATATTGCTTCGCTTAAATCCAGCATAAATCTTACGCCGCGTTTGTATTGCTTATAGCCATAACCCTCTATTTGCTTCGCTTCTTTTGCTGTACCCATCGCACCAAGAAATTTACCAAAAAACAGCGTATAAAGATGCTCTTCTCTTGCGGCAGCATTGGCAACAATACGTTCAAGATTATCCCTAATCGCCGTATTTCCTTGAATTTCTCTTAGCGCAGCTTGCTTCTCTTGAATATCATCAATTGCATTGGCTGGCTGAGTGAGGGAACGAAATAAAACGCTTTGCCCTGCAGCTGTCTTCGCATGGTTAATCGTAGTAAATAATTCATCGACCTCAATCGCATTAAAAGCCCCTTGATCAATCACCCCATCATTAATCGCTAAAGGTTTACTTGAGCGTATGCTAGGCCACTTATTTTGCCAACTTTGTAATATATTTTTCATTTAACCTTCTTATCCTTATATAAGATTTTACTCACTTTGTATGAGTGTAACCTAAGGGTTTCATCAAATCACTTTAGAAAAATGCTGCCCTTGCTTTTGCTGCATGTATTTATCAAATGCCATACAAATATGACGAATTAATAAATGCCCTGCCGGCAATACTTCAATTTTTTCCGCGTTATGAATTAATAGCCCGTCCGCTGCAAACTCATCAAGCTGCGGCAATACATCAGCAAAATATTCAGCGAAGTGAATACCTAACTCCTGTTCGATTTCTGTAATGTTTAATGAAAAATGACAAATCAACTTGGTAATCACCACGCGACGCACTTTATCATCAGCATTTAATGTAAAGCCCCGAAAAACAGGTAACTCATTATTATCCAGGCAGCTATTATAGTCGTCTAAAGTTCGGCGGTTTTGTGAGTATGAATCGCCTACACTGCCAATGGATGTGACTCCCAAGCCAATCAAATCACATTCAGAGTGCGTAGAATAGCCTTGGAAATTACGATAAAGCTTATTCTCACGCTGCGCAATCGCAAGTTCATCATCAGGTTTAGCAAAATGATCCATGCCAATATAAACATACCCAGCATCGATTAATTGTTGAATGGATTGCTGCAAAATCTCCAATTTAACCGCAGAAGATGGCATATCATCCTCATTCATTTGCCTTTGTACTTTAAAGCGTGAAGGTAAATGTGCGTAATTAAAGACCGATAAACGATCTGGCTTAACCGCGATAACCTTATCCAAAGTTTCAGCAAAACTTTCTGGTGTTTGATGAGGTAAACCATAAATTAAATCTAAACTCACCGAACGAAAATTATTCTCGCGCGCCGCATCAATCACAGCAAAGGTCTCTGCCTCTGATTGAATACGGTTAACCGCTTTTTGTACTTTAGGGTTAAAATCTTGTACGCCTAAACTAATGCGATTAAAACCAATTTCGCGTAAAACTTTAATCGTTTCAGCCGTGGCTTCTCGCGGGTCAATCTCTATAGAAAACTCACCTTTATCATCATCAGCCAAATTAAAATACTGACGTGTTACTGCCATTAGCTCTCGCATTTGTTCATGGCTGATAAACGTCGGTGTACCGCCGCCCCAGTGTAATTGTTCGACCACACGGTTAGAATCAAACAATTCACCTTGTAGTTTGATTTCCTTATGTAAATTCGCTAAGTACGGTATTGCATGGTCACGATTTTTGGTAATGATTTTATTGCAGGCGCAGTAATAACAAACGGTATCGCAAAAAGGTAAATGAAAATAAAGCGATAAAGGGCCGCCTCGTTGATTAGATATTTCTATCTGTTCACGGTAATTGCTTGCTGTAAAATCTTCGCTAAATTCAACGGCGGTGGGGTAAGAAGTATAACGAGGGCCGCTTTTATCGTAGCGACGAATAAGGTCAAGATCAAAAGTAACAGATTGTTGCAAAATAATATTCCTCTATTAATAACTGGTGTTACGCACTGTTGACAACAAATAAATAAGTCTCATTTTTTCAAAGTAGGATGGGCAAAGGGGCTTTATCCCGTGCCCATCAAACCGCAAGATGGGCACGCTACGCTTTGCCGCATCCTACTCAGTGCCTTTGTGCGTAGGTTGGAGTGAGGCACGAACCCCAACAATGTTAGCTTAGTCTTTTTTCTTTTAATTTTCGTGCCTTTCGTGTTTTTCGTGGACTCCCTTTTAGCTTATCAACTTTTGAATACGCGTAACATCAGTTAATAACTATTCCAAGGTCATACAAGACGCTGTGTCCAATAATACTTCCAGTTTTCTCCTGCTTTATTGGCAATACAACATCATTTAATAACTGGTGTTACGCACTGTTGACAACAAATAAATAAGTCTCATTTTTTCAAAGTAGGATGGGCAAAGGGGCTTTATCCCGTGCCCATCAAACCGCAAGATGGGCACGCTACGCTTTGCCGCATCCTACTCAGTGCCTTTGTGCGTAGGTTGGAGTGAGGCACGAACCCCAACAATGTTAGCTTAGTCTTTTTTCTTTTAATTTTCGTGCCTTTCGTGTTTTTCGTGGACTCCCTTTTAGCTTATCAACTTTTGAATACGCGTAACATCAGTTAATAACTATTCCAAGGTCATACAAGACGCTGTGTCCAATAATACTTCCAGTTTTCTCCTGCTTTATTGGCAATACAACATCATTAACCCTAGTTACTATACTGAATTATTCCGAAAACACAGCACTTAATTCTTCCAGCATCCGCTCATCTGGCATTGCGCTAAACACACCGCTCATCGCCATATCACTTTGCATGCCCCGAACAAACAAATAACGCACGCCGCCAAAGTGCTCTGCAAATTGATAATTTTCTAAGCGCTGCTGCAAATACAAATGTAAAACCACACTATAAATCCAGTATTGTAGCCCATAATTATGCTCGCGCATGGCTTCTATTAAACTGTCTTGTTGATAATCAACCAAGGTATTACTTTTATAATCCATAACAAAATAGCGCCCTTGATATTCGCAGATTAAATCGATAAAACCTGTTAAATAGCCTTGCATTTGTTTAGCAGATAAACGTTGAAATGTCGGCTCATCTTGTAATAAGTGATTCACATTCTCCGTCGAAAAATCATCTAGTTTTAAATAAAACGGCATTTCCTTTAAGCAAGCTGACTCTTTAATATTGGCTAAATAAAAATTCGCGTCACCCTCACTTAAAGTCGTGCTGACTGTCTGGTAGAGTAGCTCATTAATTAACTCTGGTGATTCCACTTTTAAGCCATAACGCTGACAAGCTGAATCTCTTAACTTATCAATATCCTGCCTTTCTGCCAATGCTTTAAAGCGACAATATTCCAGTAATTCATGCAGCATATTTCCTGTTTGCGCCCCCTTGGCTAAACCACTTTCTACGGACAGACTATTGTCTTGCGGCTCTTCGGCTCTGTCCAGCCGTAACTCTGGGCTTTCGTGCTGGCTTAAATGCGCTAAGGCACTGTAACTACTCATTTGCCAAGTCGTATAAAGCTTACGCTGGCGAGCTAAGGCGCTCAGTTCAAGCACCTCCCTATTAGGCTGATATTTTTCAGCTTGTTCTGTTTCTACTGGAATTAATGCATAAGAAAAGCACTGGGGATTATTTTTTGCCAAGCTTTGTAAAAACTGTTGTTGCTCTGCAAAATCGAATGCTGCAAAATTTTCTGAGCCTGATAACAAATAAGCAAAAGCGGATTGGTTGATTTTCTTTTCACTACGTACATTGATCCAAGGCGTATAGCAGCGATATTTAGCTCTCGTTAATGCCACATAAACCAAGCGTAAATCTTCTGCTAATTCTTCTTCTATCGCGATAGCTCTATGCTCATCAAAAAGCTCCGAGCCTAAATCAGCAATCATTCCCCCGTCTTTATGGCAATTAATTAGCTGCTTTTCACTGGCTAATTTATCTTTTCTATGCCAAAGAGAAGGACAAAAAACAACGGGGTATTCCAAACCTTTAGAACGATGCATAGTGATCACTTTCACCGCATCCGCATCACTTTCTAAGCGTAGCTGCTGTTCATCATTGCTATTCTCTGCGGTCATGGCATTTTCTAGCCAAGCAATGGTTTTATGTAAACCTAAGTGCTCATCCAAACTGGCTTGTTGCACTAACTCTAATAAATGCTGGCAATCGGTGATTTGCCTTTCCGCTCCTTTGGTTTTAGCGATGTTAACAGTCACTTGTTCATGGCTTATCAAGCGCAACATCATCGCCATAAAGCCTTTTTTCTGCCATAACTCATGATAATCTTGAAAACGCTGCATCCAACGACTGATTTCCACATCATCACCTAATAGCTGATTAAGTTGCTGGCCGCCTAAAGCAAACCAAGGCACGGTGAGTGCTTGTTTCAATAAGTCTAACTCGCCCGGTGCAGCTAAGGCTTTCATCACAGACAATAAATAATGCGCTTCTGCTTGTTTAAACACAGAGCCGTTACTATTAATAATGGCAGGAATATTAAGCGCTTTTAACGCCGCTTGATATTCTTGCGCATTGGCATTGCTGCGCACAAGAATCGCAATATCAGCAGGTTTTAATGCTCGCTCCGCTTCTGCTTTCTTTAAGCGAACACCTGATGTTAATAAATGTAACACTTCACTACAAATGGCTTGCTTAAGCGCATCTCCAGCTTTACCGCTAGTCCAATGGCCGTTTTTATCGCCACTTTCTGCCAGCTGCCATAAGGCTAATGGCGCTAAAACCTCACCATTTTCTACCAAGCAGCCATCCTCTGCGCTTAATGCAGGCGCAACCGCATTAAAATCCAAACCTTTAAAAACAAAAGGATTTTCATTCAATAAAAATAACTGGTTAATCGCTTGCACTAAATCAGGCTGTGACCGCCAATTATGAGCCAGCGTATATTCTTGGGTCGCTTGTGTTTTTGCGGATAAATAAGTATGTATATCCGCGCCACGGAATTTATAAATCGCCTGTTTAGGGTCGCCAATTAAGTATAAAGCTTGTTCTGGTGACGCAAAAAGACGCGAGAAAATACCCCATTGTGTTTGATCGGTATCTTGAAATTCATCAATCAAAGCGACGCTATACTGCTCGGCCAACGCTTTAATTAATAACTCACCGCCTTCAGCATCAATCGCTTCTGCTGTACGGGTGATTAAGCTATCGTGCGACATAATATTAAGCTGCTGCAACTTAATCTCTAAGTTATCTTGTAAGGCTTGCGCTAAGTTGCGGCGAAAAATTAAATTAAGATATTTTAGCTGCTGTAATAATTGATCAAAAACAGGGTTATCAAAACTGATATTACCTTTGCCAGCTTTGACTAATTCCTTGGCAAAGGTCTCTGCGCTAAAGCAGGTAAAACAACTATCACTTGGCCGTGGTTGATTACTTTTATTGCTAGATGCCATCTCCGCCAGCCATCCTTTAAGCACGGGATAACTGGCAGCAAATTTTTTCTGATAAGCTTTTCTAAAATACCCCGCAGCTATGCCGGCTTCTATTTCAGATCCACGCCTATTTAATACCTCATGCGCTTCGTCAATCAAGCTTGCAATTTTAACAAAGCAGTCCTCCAGCTCAGTATTATCGGGCAGAATTTTTAGCTGTGTCGAAACATTGCCTAAGCTCTTTAATAAGCTGTCAGGCGTGTTATGCTCATGACACAATAAGGCAAGCTGCCATGCAGGGCGTGGGTAAATTTGCACGCGCCAAAAATCATCGACTAGTTGCTGACGTACACTGTCCACTTCATCGCTCAGCTCAACATCAAACATCTGCCCGCTTTCTAAAGCATGCTCTTTTAATAATCGCTGGCAAAAACCATGTATGGTAAAAATTCCCGCTTGATCGATACTTAATAAAGCCGTATTAATACGCTTAATCATCAACTCATGATCAATCTCACCACCTGCAATTAAAGCGTCCGCCCAGACAATGACATTGTCATCAATACCTTCCGTTTTGCCTGATAAGTAAGCCTTCGCTTCAGCTAAGCGCGCACGCACCCGCTCTTTTAATTCCTTAGTTGCAGCTTTAGTAAAAGTAACAATCAGAATTTTTTCAATCGCTAAATCGTTTTCCACCACAAAGCGTAAAGCTAACATCGCAATGGCATAGGTTTTACCTGTGCCAGCGCTCGCTTCTAATAAGCTAATCCCGTGCTGTAAAGGGGTAGATATGGGGTTAAAGGTTCTGGTTTGTGGCATAAAGTGACTTATTTATTGTTGTTAAAAGAAAATCCTAACTTTCTTTTACCACTTATATGCGCCAAATAAGACCGCAAAGGATAGATTGAAACAGACAGACTTTCTGGAAAAAATAAAACTGGATAAAGTCTTCTTTCAAACAGCGCGTAGAGTGGAATAGCGCAGCATTTTCCGCCTTAAGATAATCACCCATCCCAAGTCATATTAAACAACGCCGGAAAACGCTAATGCTATTCCGGCTTACAAACTGCTTTGTTTTAATAACATGCCTTTTATCCGCGGTAATAAACTGACATTCATTGCTAATGGCGAAGGCATTTTCAATCGGAAAAGGACTCGTCACAGCAATACTCAGTACCTCATATAAAAATAGCGACAGCACCAACACCTTAATATTTCGTTAGCTAAATTCAGTGATTAACTCAACAGCTTCTTGATGATCAGGTTCTTGCAAAAACAATTTACTGAAGACACAAGAATCTAAAACCACCTTATTCATTATTGTCCTAAATATCTGTTGATGGAATTTCTTTTTCTGCTCTCAACTGTCGAATAATTTCTTCAGAAGACAAGTCCATTTTAACGGGTTCAATCTGATTAATCATTTCGATAAACTGTTTAGCATTTTCTTTTGGCTCTTTTGAGTTTCAATTAAAGATTAGCATCCCCATTAATTTAATTTAGCGCTCGACTGGAAGCACTGATTAGAGTTTATTTTCAACTAACCTAGCCTTTAAGTCTGGGGGTGATACAAAAACAAATGAATTTCCATATTTTCGTTTTCTTAATAAATTAAGTTGATCAGACATTTTTAGCAAATCTGTTCTTGCAGTTTGATAACTAATTGCATGTGAGACTTGATGCTCCTGTATACGATATATAGTATTAGGGTTTTTCAAGGCATGCTTTAATAGTGATAATTGCCTGTAGTTAAGCTGACCACTAGCTTTCGAGTTATCTAAAAGTTTTTCAGCATCTTCAATTTCACAAGCTTTTCTTTCTAAATAATCATGCAATGATGCAACTCCCTTCCTTATAACATCCATTTGATGAATAAGAAAATACGTTAAATCACCACCATCTGTTTCTGAATAAAGATAAGCATTTCCATATTGCACAGGGGCTTGTTTAATAATTCTAGATATTGAAACGAACTCTATTAACCAATACCCATGTTTTGCCATTGCCCAATAAAACAATGCTCTTGCTGTACGCCCGTTACCATCAACAAATGGATGATCATAACCAATCATAAAATGTAAAGTAATCGCTTTAATAACTGGATGTATAAACTGATGCTCCAAAGAATTATTAGCAAAATCACAAACTCTCTTAATACGCTCTGAAAGCTCTGTTGCCTCAGGAGGAGTATGTAATACAGATGACTCCGTTGCATCTACAACATGAATATCATCTGTGCTATCTCTATATTGTCCAGCTTTATTAGGATCATCAAGAGTACCTTTGGTGATAACTTCATGTAAATACTGAATGAATGATGGGGTCAAGTCATCATCTTTAAAATCTCTAATGACCTCCATGGCTTTGTAATTATTAAAAATCATTTGTTCACTATGATCTTTAGGGTCTCTTCCTTGCCTTAGCATCTCTTTGGCAACATTTCTAGTTGTTGACGCACCTTCAAGCTGACTAGAGTTAATCGCTTCCTCTATAAGAGAGCTTACTAGGTAAGTATCTCTGGTATGTGGATTAGTAATAGGCTTATTCATTGTAATGCTACCAGCCGCATTTTGATCTAACCAATGTAAATCCTTTTGCAATGTATCAGGCAAACAAAAACTAAAAGGTTTTCCCTGTTTATCAAAAAGAGGTAATTCTTTTAATATTTTCTGCCTTGCTGACTTAGTAACATACCAGTATTCCTCACTTGAAAAACCTTCAGGAGGTGGAAGATGTTTTAGTTTTCCCCAGTGAAGATACCTTCCTTTACTGTCCAATAGGCCCTCACTAGAGTTCAAAATATTAAACAGTTTTTCCTTATCATCCTCTTCGAATAGTTTTTCTAAAATGTCTGAGGTAGACGGAGGAGATTCTGGAACCTGCATGATTTCACCAAATACTAATTATTAGAAAATTAGTATATACCATAAGCACCTCTTTTACTAACTCCTAATAAATTAGTAAAAGAGGTGCTTATTGTCTCCAATATACGAGCTACTCTAACGAAACTGAAGCTGTAGAAAAATCTCTTTTTCTATAAAAGTCTAATTTCCTGGAAACCTAAATCATTTAATATCAATGGGTTAAAAATCGTATTTCTGAGAATAACCGTTGCTTTAGGTTTTCCTACAGCCTGAACGCTTAAATCACTTGATGCAATAAGCGAGCAAGGAACTTGAGCAAACACTAATACTGTAATCTACCACAGACCTTTACTTTTTTAAGAACTCGGCAAATTATAGTACATCAATCGAGTCTGACCCCAATACCGAGGCGCTATGTTTTTAAGAGTAATCACAATTATATTTCACCTTGATTTATGCACTAAATGTGCATACACTAGGTTTTATGAAATATGAATGGGATTCACTAAAAGCTGCTGGAAATATCCGAAAACATGGTGTGGAATTTGCTGATGCTGTTATCGCATTAGAAGATGAATATGCTCTGACTATTGAAGATAACTTCCATAACGAACAAAGGTTTAAAACCTTAGGGATGGGGGCTTTACTAAATATCTTACTCGTAGTTCATGTTGAGCGCGGAGAAAATAACATTCGCATTATATCTGCCCGAAAAGCAGATAAAAAAGAGATCCAACAATACTACAAGGGGTTAAATTATGAGTGAAGATTTTAGTAAAGGAAAACGTGGGTCAGTAGTTCCCTCTGATCCAAATAAAGTGCGTATTACTATTCGCCTAGATGCAGATATTATTAGCCATTTTAAAACAGAAGTTAATAATGCAGGGGGGGGTAATTATCAAACGCTTATTAATGAGGCTTTACGAGAACACATTCAAGCCCACAATAAATCATTAGAAGTGACGCTACGAAAAATAATTCGTGACGAGTTAAAACTAATAAAG
>JAQRMR010000102.1 GCA_028599115.1 Methyloprofundus sp. | reverse complement strand
TTGCTACATAAACGCGCTGAGAATGAGAGTTCCATTGAATCAGTCATCAGCGACTTCATGACAAAATCATCAAGACTCAGTGAGCATTTACCCACAGCAACTCAAGCAACATCAAGTTTGTTGCAACGCTTTTTAAAACTCATTGCGACTGATTTGCTGGCGGCGCTAAACAAAATAGTCAGTTTTTTTGAATCCCAACTAAATAAAGTCAGTGATAACAAATCGGCAGGCATTAGCGACCTGGCGAAAGAAGTGGAAGACTCATTAAGTGACGTAGACAATATTAATCTGACTGTAAAAATGCTGGCACTGAATGCCACGGTTGAAGCTGCCCGCGCCGGAGACGCTGGCAAAAGTTTTGGTGTAATATCCAAAGAAATGAATAACCTCAGCCAACAAATCCGCAAGGTTTCAGATAATATAAAACGTGATTTAAAGTCATTTGTAGAGCACATGTAAATAGCAAGCACTGATCAGATTATGCGGGGTGACCTATCTCTGGTCGGTGGCTTACTTGATTTTTAATGGTAAAAAATCAAGCTGTCTGACCCCTTGATTCTATTTGAATGATTGATATCCAATCCATAAAATTTTTCTCTATTATTTATTTTAGACTAACACGCCTGCATAGGCCTGAACTAGTGGGGTGAAAGTCCCCTGTAGGAGAACCTGGTCTATCTAAAGTCTTAGGTAATTGTAACTACTAGCCGACGGCAATTGCAAACTCTCGAGGGGGTGTGAGAAGGAAGCCCGAGTAGCAAAACTACGAGCTTATATACAAGAATGTCATAGAAGGCGGGCTCTCAGGGGAGGGTGTTGTTAGTCCTTTAGGTGATTTAAGGATTTAATAATATGCTCTTAAGTTCTTGTGCCAAATAAAGCAGTACCAATACGTATAATCGTGGCGCCTTCAATAATAGCGGCTTTTAAATCACGGGTCATACCAAAGGAGAAGGTATCTAATTCTGGTTTTTTTAGTGCTTTTATCGTTTGATGAAGTAGTCGATAAGGTTGTCTTTGTTGTTCGTAACCTTGTGCAGGCTCAGGAATAGCCATAACACCGCGTAATTTAATGCCGGGTAACTGTTCGATCTGTTTAATCATACTGGCTAATTCAGTTAGTTTTATGCCTGCCTTGCTTTCTTCTTGGCTGATATTAACTTGCAAGCAAATATTTAAGGGGGGGAGTGAATCTGGGCGTTGATTGCTGAGTCTTTGGGCTATTTTTAGGCGGTCAACACTATGTACCCATGAGAAATTTTCAGCAATTTGCTTGGTTTTGTTGGATTGAATGGGGCCAATAAAATGCCAAATAATTTGGTAATGGCTGAGTTCTTTTTGTTTTGTTAGTGCTTCCTGTAAATAATTTTCCCCAAAATGTCGTTGTCCTGCTTGATAAGCTTCGATAATATCTGAGCTAGGTTTGGTTTTGCTGACGGCTAAAAGCTGGACTGAATTAGCTTCTCGCTTGGAATGGGATTCGGCTGAGCGAATATCTGAGTTAATACGCCTTAAATTTTCGGTAATTCTGTTCATCAAAAAAGTGAATAGTTAATTATATATTGGCTTTATTAAACACTACTGCCTCTTTAAACTAAAGCTTCTTAGAAGAAACTATTATTTTAGGTTCTGATATTATGGAAAAAGCTAAATTAATTCGTTTCTATATTGTCCTAAGCCATCAGCTAAGGTATAAATGCATCTTTGTTTATTTAGCTTAGAGGCTATTATGGATATTGCGGAATTACTTCAATTTGCTGAAAAAAGCGGCGCGTCTGATTTACATTTATCGGCTGGTTTGCCACCCATGATGCGAGTTGATGGTGAAATTCGTCGTGTTAATATCGACCCTTTTGATCATAAAGAAATTCATGCGCTGGTTTATGACATCATGAATGATAAGCAGCGTAAGGATTACGAAGAGTTTTTAGAAACGGATTTTTCTTTTGAGCTGCCGGGTGTGGCTCGATTTCGTGTCAATGCTTTTAATCAAGAGCGTGGTGCTGCTGCGGTATTTAGAACGATTCCATCTGAAATTCTATCTTTAGAAGATCTGGGCGCACCTAAGTTTTTTGCTGAGCTTACCGAGAAAAAGCGTGGTTTAGTTTTGGTGACGGGACCGACAGGTTCAGGTAAATCAACAACGCTAGCAGCGATGATTGATCATATTAATAAAACGCGCTATGAGCATATTTTAACGGTTGAAGATCCGATTGAATTTGTACACACAAGTAAAAAATGTTTGCTTAACCAGCGAGAGGTTCATCGTGACACGATGGGCTTTAATGAGGCTCTGCGCTCAGCTTTACGTGAAGATCCTGATATTATTTTAGTTGGGGAGTTGCGTGATTTAGAAACGATTCGTTTGGCGCTAACGGCAGCTGAAACAGGGCATTTAGTGTTCGGTACTTTGCATACCTCATCTGCTGCAAAAACAATTGACCGTATTATTGATGTATTTCCTGCTGCGGAAAAAGATATGATTCGTTCAATGCTATCGGAATCGCTGCAAGCAGTTATTTCGCAAGCCTTATTGAAAAAAGTTGGCGGGGGTCGTATGGCTGCTCATGAAATCATGGTGGGGACACCAGCGATTAGAAATTTAATTCGTGAAGCGAAAGTGGCGCAAATGTATTCTGCTATTCAAACGGGTCGCCGTGATGGGATGCAGACTTTAGACCAAAATCTAAAAGAACTGGTTGATTCAAGAAAGATTGATCCCAGAGTTGCCATGACTTATGCGACTAATAAAGATATGTTCCGCTAATAGCTAAGCGTTTTTATCAGGCATAAAAAAAGCCCATCAATGATGGGCTTTTTTGTGTCACAAGAAAAAGTGCAGCTTAGTTTTTATCTTGATCAACAATTTTGTTTGCTGCAATCCAAGGCATCATTGCACGTAATTTCGCGCCAGTGACTTCAATTGGATGCTCTGCATTGATACGACGTTTTGCAGTCATTTCAGGGTAGTTAGTCATACCTTCTAAAATGAATTTTTTCGCGTAATCACCGTTTTGGATGTTTGATAATGCTTCACGCATTGCATAACGACTTTCTTCGTTGATAACTTGTGGGCCAGTGACATATTCGCCGTACTCAGCGTTATTAGAAATTGAGTAGTTCATGTTTGCGATACCGCCTTCAAACATTAAGTCTACGATCAATTTTAATTCATGCATACATTCGAAATAAGCCATTTCAGGCTCGTAACCTGCTTCTACTAATGTTTCGAAGCCCATTTTTACTAGCTCAACTGCACCACCACATAAAACAGCTTGCTCACCGAATAGGTCAGTTTCTGTTTCTTCGCGGAAAGTTGTTTCGATAATACCAGAACGACCACCACCGATTGCAGAAGCGTAAGATAAGCAGATGTCTTTTGCTTGACCTGATGCATCTTGGTGGATAGCGATTAAATCAGGGATACCGCCGCCACGAGTAAACTCAGAACGTACTGTATGGCCAGGTGCTTTAGGTGCAATCATGATCACATCTAAGTCAGCACGAGGAGTTACTTGGTTGTAAAGAATCGCGAAACCGTGAGCAAAAGCTAAAGCTGCGCCTTTTTTGATGTTAGGCTCAATTTCTTCTTTGTAAAGTTGTGATTGAAACTCATCTGGTGTCAAGATCATAACTACGTCAGCGCTAGCAACTGCAGCAGCAACGTTAGTTACTTTTAAACCATGAGCTTCTGCTTTAGCAACAGAGCTAGAATTTTCACGTAGACCAACGACCACATCAACCCCAGAATCTTGTAGGTTGTTTGCGTGTGCATGGCCTTGTGATCCGTAACCAATAATAGCGACTTTTTTACCTTTGATGATATTAAGGTCAGCGTCTTTATCGTAATAAACTTGCATCTGTTTTCCTGTTTCTTTTTAAATTTAAGGGGTTTATAGGTGTAAACCGTCCGCACCGCGCGACATGCTTGTCGGGCCTGAGCGAACTGTTTCAATAATACATTTTGTGTCTAATGCTTCAATGAAGGCATCTAATTTATCTGAAGCGCCGGTCATCTCAATCACATAACTATTACTCGTTACGTCAATAATTTTGCCGCGGAAAATATCTACTAAGCGCTTAATTTCTTCGCGTGAATTAGTGTCAATCGCCACTTTAACCAGCATTAACTCACGTTCAACATGAGGAATAACGGCTAAATCAATTAGCTTAACCACATCAATTAGCTTATTCAGTTGCTTAGTAATCTGTTCAATAACAGCCTCGCTGCCACGAGTTACAATGGTCATCCGAGATAAGGTTTCGTCTTCTGTTGGCGCGACCGTTAAAGATTCAATATTATAGCCGCGTGCTGAAAATAAGCCGGCAACACGTGATAAAGCACCTGCTTCATTTTCAATTAAGATAGAAATAATATGTCTCATTATGCTAACTCTCTATTAACAGGTGTTCCTGGGGCAACACGTAAAGTCATATCCTGATGACCTTTACCAGCCTCAATCATAGGGTAAACATTTTCCGTTCTATCGGTCATGATATCAACAAAAACAGTACGATCTTTTAGTGCGAATGCTTTTTCCAGTGCGCTGGTTAAATCTTCAGGGCGTTCCACGCGGATGCCGACATGACCATAAGCTTCTGCTAGCTTCACAAAATCAGGAATGGTATCCATATAAGATTGTGAATAACGGCTTTCGTAATTAAATTCCTGCCATTGGCGAACCATGCCCATATAGCGATTATTTAAGTTGATAATTTTTACTGGCGTATTATATTGCAGGGCTGTTGCTAGCTCCTGAACACACATTTGAATACTCGCTTCGCCGGTAATACAAACAACTTCTTGCTCAGGGTGTGCTAATTTAACGCCAATTGCAGCAGGTAAGCCAAAGCCCATGGTGCCTAAACCACCGGAATTGATCCAGCGACGGGGCTTATCAAAGTGATAAAATTGTGCCGCATACATTTGGTGTTGGCCTACATCTGAGGTGACGTAAGCTTCACCTTTGGTTATTTTGTAAACTTCTTCAACGACTGCTTGAGGTTTGATTTGGTCAGAGGTGCGGTCAAATTCTAAGCAGTTAACTGAGCGCCACTGTTCAATTCTAGCCCACCAGTTAGCCAAATCATCGGCTGAATTTCTTTCTGAATGTGCTTTTATTAATTGCAGCATTTCTGCTAAAACAGGTTTAACACTGCCTACAATCGCAATATCAACGGTGACCGTTTTAGAAATGGAGGCAGGATCAATATCAATATGAATGATTTTTGCATTCGGGCAAAATTCGGCTAATTTGCCTGTTACTCGATCATCAAAACGCACACCAATGGCAATAATAACGTCACTTTCATGCATGCTTAAGTTTGACTCATAAGTTCCATGCATACCCAACATGCCAATTGATTGCTTATCCGTTGCAGGGTAAGCGCCTAGGCCCATTAAGGTCTGGGTGATAGGGAAGCCGAGTAACTGAGTAAACTCAGTTAATTCTGCACTTGCTTCACCTAAAACAACGCCGCCACCTGAATAAATAACGGGGCGCTTTGCGGTTAATAGTAAATCAACCGCCTCTTGCATTTTTTTAGGGTCAGCTTGCGACTCAGGGTTGTACGAGCGCATAACAACCGCATCAGGATAGTTGTACGGCACTTTGATGTTAGGATCGGTAATATCCTTTGGAATATCGATAACAACAGGGCCTGGGCGGCCAGATGTTGCGACATGAAACGCTTTTTTCATCGTTTCTGCAATATCTTTGACATCTTTCACAAGAAAGTTATGCTTCACGCAGGGGCGAGTAATGCCCACCATGTCGACTTCTTGGAAAGCATCACTACCAATAACGGCAGTAGGTACTTGGCCTGAAATCACAACCATTGGAATAGAGTCTAAATACGCGGTTGCAATACCTGTGACAGCATTGGTGGCACCAGGGCCTGATGTGACTAAGACCACGCCGGGTTTACCCGTTGCGCGCGCATAAGCATCAGCCGCATGAGTTGCAGCTTGCTCGTGTCTGACTAAAATATGTTTGACATCTTCCTGGTGAAAAATTGCATCATATAAATGCAATACCGCACCACCTGGATACCCAAAAAGAAATTCTACGCCTTCATCTTTAAGGCACTGAACGACTATCTGTCCGCCACTGAGTTCCACTCTTACTTCCTCTATAAAAAATCTAGGGTGCGCTCAATTAAGCTGAGTGACCCAAAAAATTAAACAACGCAAACAAAATATTGTAACGATTAAATTGCGCTTTAATTAATAAAAAATTTATCCAAAATAGCTTAAAACTAAGCTTTCGTCAAGAAATACATCTGATTATACATTTAATTTAGGTGAGCTAAGTGCATTATGATTGCTGCAAGTTGCAGCAACTAATAGAACTAAGCGACATACTTTTTTTTGCAGGTAAATCTATTAGTTCTGCAGCCATTATTCTCTTTCTAATGGGGCTCTTAATAGTGCTATGCGATTGAGCAAAATAATGCACTTTAAATAAAGGCTGAAGTTTGTGTTTCATTCATGGTGCTATTTATTTTAAGTTTTAGCGTTTAACGCGTATTTTAGGTTAAAATAATAAGTTGACTTTAATCAAGACAGCCCAGCCGTTAATTAGCCATGCAAAGCAAAACTGACAACTTAAGAATTCGTGAGACCAAAGAGCTCATGGCGCCTATTCAGGCTGAGAAGTACCTACCACTTAGCGAATTAGCATCAAAAACAACTATTCATTCGCGCAACGTTATCCATGATATTTTAAATGATAAGGATGATCGTTTATTAGTGATTGTTGGGCCTTGCTCTATCCATGACCCAAAAGCGGCTCTTGAATACGCGGAACTGCTAAAAAGCATCAAACAAGAGCTCAATGATGATTTACACATAGTGATGCGCGTGTATTTTGAAAAACCGCGTACTACCGTTGGTTGGAAAGGCCTGATTAATGATCCAGACTTAGACAACAGTTTTAATATCAATAAAGGCCTTAGTGTTGCGCGTAAATTGCTGATTGATTTGAATGAGCAAGGTATACCTGCAGCAACTGAATATTTAGACTTGATTACACCGCAGTATGTGTCTGATTTAATTGCTTGGGGCGCGATTGGTGCAAGAACCACAGAAAGCCAGTGTCACAGAGAGCTTGCTTCAGGGCTTTCTTGCCCTGTTGGCTTTAAAAACGCAACCGATGGCGGGGTAGGTATTGCAGTTGATGCGATTAAAGCGGCAATGAATCCACACCACTTTTTATCTGTTACTAAAGAAGGCCACTCCGCTATCTTTTCTACCAGCGGTAACCCTGACGTACACATGATTTTACGGGGTGGACATGATGGCCCTAATTATGATGCGGTTAGTGTTAATAAGGTTGGTAACAATATGACCGAAAGTGATCTAAAAGCTAATATCATGATTGATTTAAGCCATGCAAACAGCCTAAAACAATGCCATAGACAACCGATTGTTGCTAAAGATGTGGCTGATCAAATTGCGGGTGGTGAACATCGAATTATGGGCGTTATGATTGAGAGCCACTTAAAATCAGGTCGCCAAGATTTGGGCGATGGTAAAGACTTAACTTATGGACAAAGTATTACGGATGCTTGTATCGATTGGGATGAAACGGTACAGGTGTTAAAAGGTCTAGCAACTGCAGTGCAACAAAGAAGAACAGTTAAAGACTAAGCAAAAACTTAGTTACACACTTAGTTAGCCAATTATTGCGTTGAAAGTGCTTCAAATACCCCAGTATGTTCCGCGTTTTTGTCTCGCACTTGACTGACTAAATGTAAACCTGAATCCTTACCTAGAAATTTATAACTTGTTGAATAGTTAAAACTAATTGGAACACGACACATGAATGTTTATGTAAATGGCGAAACACAACAGTACGCTGAAAATACAAGTATTGCGGATATTGTTAAAGCACTAGGCTTTGAAAACAAACGTATTGCGATTGAGTTAAATAAAGAAATTTTGCCATTTAATCAATATGCACAAACCACCGTTAATGCAGAAGATAAGCTCGAAGTTGTCCAAGCGATTGGTGGCGGACAGGGCGATAGTTTTATACTTGCCGGAAAAGAATACCAATCTCGCTTATTAGTGGGGACAGGTAAATATAAAGATTTAGAAGAAACGGGTTTAGCGATCGCAACTAGTGGCGCTGAGATTGTGACCGTTGCGATTCGACGGACGAATATTGGCCAAAACCCTGATGAGCCAAATTTATTAGATGTTATTTCACCGGATAAATACACGATTTTACCCAATACAGCAGGTTGTTTTAATGCTGAAGATGCAGTTAGAACTTGTCGTTTGGCGCGTGAATTATTAGGCGGGCATAAACTGGTTAAATTAGAGGTATTAGCGGATCAAAAAACATTATTACCGCATATTACTGAGACTTTAGCCGCGACAGAATTATTGGTGAAAGATGGCTTTGATGTCATGGTTTATACCAATGATGATCCTATTATGGCTAAGCGTTTGGAAGAGCTGGGCTGTGTTGCTGTGATGCCATTAGCTGCACCGATTGGTTCGGGTTTAGGTATTTGTAATCCTTATAATATTTTAACGATTATTGAAAATGCACATGTACCTATTTTAATTGATGCGGGCGTAGGGACGGCTTCTGATGCAGCTGCAGCAATGGAATTAGGCTGCTCTGGTGTATTAATGAATAGCGCGATTGCAGATGCACAAAACCCTGTATTAATGGCTTCTGCTATGAAAAAAGGCATACAAGCGGGGCGTGAAGCCTATCTTGCAGGAAGAATGCCTAAAAAACGCTTTGCTTCCGCATCATCTCCTTTATCTGGTTTGATTGGGTAACTAGAAATGGCGGCATTAGAAGAAGGCCAAGAAGCGCCTCGTATTAAAAGCTTTGCGCTACGTGTAGGGCGCATGACGCTAGGACAAAAACAAGCCTTTGATAAATTGAGTGAGCAATATTCCTTAGACCCAAAGCAGCTTTGTGATTTTGACAATGCTTTTGGGCGGTCTGCTCCTGTTATCGTGGAAATTGGCTTTGGTAATGGCGAAAGTTTAGCAAAAACGGCTTTAGCTAATCCTGATAATAACTATATTGGCATTGAAGTGCATACGCCTGGCGTGGGCAATTTACTGGCGCAAATAGAGCGCTCAGAAATCAGCAATATTCGTGTTTATCATCACGATGCCATTGAAATCTTAGAAAATTGCATCCCTGAGCACAGCTTAGCAGGCATACACTTATTCTTTCCTGATCCTTGGCATAAACGTAAACATCATAAACGTCGTATTGTACGCCCTAGCTTTATGCCTTTAATCGCTCGAAAAATTGCTCATAAAGGCTACTTCCATGCGGCGACAGATTGGGAGCATTATGCGCATCATATGCTTAAAGTGTTAGTCGATGCTGCACACTTTAAAAATCAAAATACAGAGCAAGATTATTCACCTCGCCCTGATTATCGCCCTTTAACAAAATTTGAACAACGTGGCTTGCGCTTAGGGCATGGCGTTTGGGATTTGATTTTTACGCGCGATTAACATGAATAAGAAACTGCTTGAAATATATGGCCTTTCTGTTTGCTTTATTTCAACCGCTTGCTTAACTATTTTCAGCGGTATTTTATTGTATAGCTTAGTTGAAATTGCTTTCCCTAGCTTCATGCAAGAACCGGTAACAGGGTTGCGTTATTACCCTGCTCATATGCCCTCTTCCCAAAATAACAACCAGGTAGAGACTCCTTTTATTAAAAAAGATAATTCCGACTGCACTACACCCGTACAACGAATATCACACACCGACTATACCCGTTCTTTAAGCATTAAAAGTATTATTCGCTCTTTAATTGTTATCTTTGTGACCTCGCTGGTCTACTTTATTCATTGGCGCTTAGCAAAAAATGCGCGTAACGACTCACCTCAGCAGTAAATATTTATGCATATTCATATTCTAGGTATCTGCGGTACATTTATGGGCGGTTTGGCGCTGATTGCCAGAGAACAAGGCCATACAGTTAGCGGCTCTGATCAAAATGTTTATCCGCCTATGAGCACGCAACTGAAAGAGCAGGGCATCCAGTTAATGCAAGGCTATCGTGCGAGTAATTTAGACAGCAAACCTGATTTAGTCATTATTGGCAACGCGCTTTCTCGTGGTAATGAAGAGGTCGAAGCGGTTTTAAACCAAGGCTTAAAATACACCTCTGGCCCGCAATGGCTTTCAGAATCTATTTTACAAAATAAATGGGTGCTTGCAGTAGCGGGCACGCATGGAAAAACGACAACCAGCAGTATGCTGGCTTGGATTTTAGAAGACAATGGGTTTGAGCCAGGTTTTTTAATTGGTGGAATCCCCGTCAATTTCGGTCTTTCTGCACGCCTAGGTAAAACAGATTTCTTTGTCATTGAAGCCGATGAATATGATTCAGCCTTCTTTGATAAACGCTCCAAGTTTGTACACTACCGTCCGCGCACTGTTGTTTTAAATAACCTTGAATTTGACCATGCGGATATTTTTGATGACCTCAGCGCCATCAAGCGCCAATTTCATCATTTAGTTCGTACCATTCCTAGCGAAGGCTTAATTATCGCGCCAAAGACTGATGACAATATCCAAGACACTTTAAAGCTAGGCTACTGGACAGAAGTACAAGCAACGGCTATTAACGAAAATGCGCTTTGGCAGGCACAATTAAAGCAAGAAGATGGCAGTCACTTTAGTGTGCTTTTTGATAATAAAGAGTGTGGCATTTTAAACTGGCACTTAACAGGCTTACATAATGTACAAAATGCATTGGCTGCTATTGCTGCGGCGCGTCATATCGGGATTTTACCTGAGCATGCTATTCAGTCATTAATATCGTTTAAAAGCGTAAAACGCCGTATGGAAGTGATTGCTAAAATCAAAGGCGTTACTTTATATGATGATTTTGCCCATCACCCAACGGCAATACAAATGACTTTAGATGGCTTACGTAAACAAGTAGGCTCAGAAAAGATTATTGCAGTAATGGAACCACGCTCTAATACCATGCAGATGGGGATACATAGCGAAACACTGGCGGGTTCATTTGCATTAGCTGATCGAACTCTTATTTATCAGCCTGAAAGCTTAGGCTGGGATTTAACCGAGTTATCTAATCAAGCGGAGAACATCAAAATCTGCAGTTCTATTGATGAAATTATTCAAGAATTACAAAAAGAAATAGCACCGAATAGTCATTTTTTAATGATGAGTAATGGGAGCTTTGGTGGGATTTATCAGCGCCTGCAGGAAGAGCTGTAATT
>JAQRMR010000101.1:7243-9523 GCA_028599115.1 Methyloprofundus sp. | reverse complement strand
CAGATAAAGAATTGAGTGAGATTCCAGCTTAACAGCGCCGCCCAGTGCCAAAAGAGTTGTCTTATTATGCAAAAAAATACAAAATGACGCGATCATTTCGGCTTATGAAAGTGGTGGGTATAGCTTAAAAGAGGTTGGTGACTACTTTAAACTCCACTACTCTACTGTTAGTGGTATTGTTAAAAACCATAAATCAAAGACCTGACCCTATTCTTTCTACTATTCTTTCCCAATACAAAATTTCCATTCGTTGCTTTACGTATTTCACCAACCAGCCCAGGCTCCAGATTGTATCGAAATAATTAACGATAACTTGCTTCGCCGTTTTGTACGGCTTACGGCTGAGAATGCATAGTGAAATGTAAAATTAATATATCAGTGTGCATTATCGGGTGTGATATGTAATACTTTCTAACAATTAAATAGCATATTTGGCATCTGACATGGCATATCAAGACGTTTCATACAAAGATAAAATTGAGATCTTATTAGATCATCCCACGATTAAAACTTCAGTGAAGTTAAGTCATATACTTAATGTTTCACGTAATTCAATCATAAATTGGCGTGATGATGATCGTAATATCAATTCAGAAAATCGTGATTCAATTGATTTCTGGTACTGCAAAGTTATTGGTTTAGATTCACTTAATGATATTGAGATTGAATCAACACTATTACCTGATAACTTCTTCTTTGAACCTAATTTAAAAGATGTATTAGCAAGACGATTAAGTTTTGGATCGTTAGAAGTTGAAGTGTCCGTTGATGAAGGTAAATTTAAGCAAGTCATAGACAATATTATCCCCAATGATATGAACACTCAGGCTGTGCTTGAAGTAGTTGGTGTAGCTAATGCAACACGACGAATGATGGATGCGATTAGTGAAGATAGTTTTGATATTGATTCAAGACAGGTCCGTGATTGGCATTATAATTTGATGCAAGGAATTCGTCGTGATGCTGGTCAATATTCCACAAACATACGGATCATTCCTGATGCAGAAGTTGCAACAACTGAACCTGACGATATCGAAGCTGAAATAGAATATTGGGTAAGCAAGTATCGTGGCATCGAATCAGTAATGGATATTGCTAAAGCACATGCTCATTTTGAATCTATACATCCCTTTGCTGATGGTAACGGTCGTGTCGGTCGCTTGATCATGACGACACAATATTTACAAGCTGGTTTAATGCCACCTGAAATTAATGGCTATAACAAAGCAATGTATTATGCGACATTAGAACATGCTCAAATATCTGGGAATATTAAGCCGTTAGCTGTTTTTTTATGCGAACAATCCAAGAAGCTAAGTGAATCACATTTAAAGAAGCCTTCAGGTACACAGCTGTTTAAAGAATAGTCAAAAGGTGTCTTAAACTTATTAGTAGAATTAGCAACATTGTTGGGGTTCGTACCTCACCCCAACCTACCTCGCTGTCAGTCACAAATGCTAATCTTCAGTAACTATTTAAAGTTCATCGCGCTTTTCTTGCTGCCTTGCGCTATATCTTCAGCCACCACGATTACGTCCCTGAATAAAACGGAAAGCATCCCTGCTATCCTTGTGTTGTGGATACTTGGCTTTTGTTTATAATGTTTGGCATTGTGACTTAGTAACCACTAAAAATTAATCCCATGACATTTATCCAAGAACCCACTCATTATCAAAAAACTGTTTTATCCGATCTTCAAGGCGCATGGTCTGATTTAAGGCAAATAGTGGTTGATAGCTATGAGTTTGAAAACGCAGCTAAGCTTCTATTTTATATTGATGAAGCGACAAGCTGGGAGTCTGTACGTGATTTACAGGCCATGAAATCAACATTTATTCTTATTAAGAATATTGCTGCTCAATTAGAGGATAATCAAGAAATTTTAGCGGCTATTGAAGTTGTTCATCTTGATCTTGATGAAGCTTTACAAAGTTTAGCTGATGGTGATATTTCTTAAAATTTTAAACATCGAGTAATTTAATCAGCCCCTGATTTTTTATTAGGCTTTTCAACCCTATGTTGTATGCTTGCAGCATGCCTGCTTAAATCAATAGAATCAATAGGGAGAGACCACGTTTATTTTTTATTCTTCACTGGCCTCCCCTACCTCTACACGTTGTCCTAACGTCTCGTAGATTGGGTTAGCTTTGCCAGCGTAGTGCAGAAAATGTAACCCAATATTTTACAAACGCCAACATTGTTGGGGTTCGTACCTCACTCCAACCCACCTCGCTCTACTCTATTGATTTACTTGGGCAGCATTAAATACTCTGAATCGCT
>JAQRMR010000101.1:1551-7143 GCA_028599115.1 Methyloprofundus sp. | reverse complement strand
CATTCCAGCAAGCAAGCCACTATAAAAAACAAAATATCAAGCTAAACAATGCTTAGCTCAAAGTAATGAGCGATTTAATCAACAATAGGAATTTTTGCCGTTATTTGTAAACCTTCATTCGCATGCGACTGGAGCTGAAATTCGCCATTTAATAACTTAATTCTTTCCGCAATACCTTGTAAGCCAAAACCTGAAGTAATCGATGGTAAATCACAGCCTTGACCATTATCCGATATAAATAAATCTAACTCCTGCTTCTGTGCATTAATCTTAAGACTAATTGTTACCTGTTTAGCATTTGCATGGCGAATAATATTCGTTAAGCTTTCTTGTATAACTCTAAAAACCTGGATGGTGATTGTTTTGTTAAGTGAATCAACAGCATCATCCACCTGTAAATCAAAAGAGGTAGTAAAAGCCCGACTTTGCCAGTGGTTAAGTAAGTCCTCTAAGGTTGCCTTTAGTCCGAGTTCAGTCAAAATTAAAGGGTGTAATTGCTTCATCATAGAGCGAAGAATAACCATTAAATGATCACAAATTTCAACAATAGACTGGGTGATTGCTGGGGTGTCTGCATTTTCATGCGAGGCAGAGACAGCCATAACTTTAATCGCGGTTAATGACTGGCCAAACTCATCGTGTAACTCTTGGGATAGATGCTGCCGCTCTTCTTCCTGAATTTTTAGCGAATGCTGAGTAAGCGCCTGATTTTGTCGTTGACTGGTATCGAGTTCCACTGTCATATGGTTAATCGCTTTAGCAATACTGTCATATTCAAGAGTAGAAAAATCGGGAAGTTTTTTGTTGTAATTGCCTTTTTCGATAGCCTGTAAATTTTCAATAATCGTTTTGATTGCCTGAAGGGTTTTATTAAAAACAAGGTGAACTGAAATAAAAGTCAGCAAAACTAAAAGTAATATTGAGCTAAAAAATGCAATGGATTCCTCCCATGCCTCGGTCATCTCATCCATAGGGTTCGCTTGAATAATAAGCGTCATAAAACGGTTATCTTGTGTTTCAATTTTATATTCAACTTTAGGGTAATCGCTTTCTACTAAGTAGGCAAACCATTGAGGGGGCCTATCCTTATCGCTATCAGATAAAGCATTCTTTGTAATGTCCACGATAATTCCAGATGGTTTCTTAAGCTGAATATTTAAATGCCTGGTTTGTTCTATACGACTAAGCCGAGAGGCCCAATCTGTTTTATTATCCTGAGCACTTTCTATGCTAATTTTAATCAATTGCAAAGTAAGATTGATGGAGGAATCAACCTCATTATTAATAGAATTGCGCGCTTGCCAAATGGCAATCGTTCCGCCAAGCACCAAAATAAAAAAAGAAATCAATAAAATGCGTATGCTGATTTGGTAACGTAAACTCATAAAGTAAAGTAGGTCAGTTAGATATCTTGGGGTACAGGCATGTAGGTCTCCTGCGTTTAGTTTACGAGAAAATGCTACTTATGAATGGTATTAATTTTCGGTGGGGGGATTTACAGACTCTATTGAATACTTTTTCTAAGCTCTCTTCAACAAAAAAATCTGCGAGTGCCGCTAAACCCTCGCAGATATCAAGATAGAAGGAATATTAGTCTTACTCTGACACTTAACAACAAAAACGCCAGGGTCAGCTTACTTAACTTTAAATAAGCTCACCATGGCGCTATCCCTGCACCAGGCTCATCCATGAATGCATCCTTGCTTGAATCACAATATGGGAGGGGTGACCCTTTCCTTTTGTCCTCGTTGCAGTCTTTTTTCTACTTTAAGTTCATCAAAAACATCGTGCTATATTAAAACTACAAGCTTTTTTTCTCTGATTTACTCTTGCACTCAATCCTAAAAACGTTAACGAGTGCACAGTTTAAATTAACCCCCTACATTTCAGTAGGGAAGTATTCCTTTTTAAGCTCGGGAATTTTTCCCAAGCTTCACAATACAATGCATAAATGCCTGTTTTGTTAAATAGGGAATTATTCCTATATCAAATTGAATAATCATCGGGCATGATTCCTTGAGTTTTAAATAAGGTAGGCTTATGACAAAAAAAATAAATGTACTGCTCGTTGATGATCATGCTGTAGTGAGGACAGGCTATAAAACTTATTTATCGCTTTCCGACAAAATAGAGAATATTCATGAAGCAAATAGTGGCGAGCAAGCTTGCCAACTTTATAAACAGTATATGCCTGATATTGTGGTCTTAGATATGTCTATGCCAGGGATAGGTGGTTTTGAAGCGATTCGAAGATTGATGATTATTGATCCCAAATGTAAAATTTTGATTTTTAGTATTCATGATGAATTAATTTATGTCACACGAGCAATTAAGTCAGGTGCTAAAGGCTACATTATCAAAAATAGTGAGCCTAAAATTTTAATCTCGGCTGTTTGTGCGATTGCTCAAGGCGGAACCTTTATAGCGCCTGATTTAGCACAAAAGTTAGCCATAAACCAGGTCGATAGTAATGATGAAAGCCATCACTTAGGTCAGCTATCCCCTCGAGAATTTGATATTTTTTGTTTATTAGCAAAGGGAAAAACAACGCGAGAAGCCTCTGAAAATCTCTATTTAAGTTATAAAACAGTGTGCAATTACAGTACAACCATTAAAGAAAAATTAAATATAAAGTCATTAGCAGAAATGACTTTAATCGCTAACCGACAAGGTGTTATTAATATGTTACAAAAGGAAAGTTCATGAAATCTATTTTTTTTAGCGCGCTCACTTTATTAGCTCAACCCGCTTATTCTGAAACTATTTATATCACACTGGAAAAAGATAATGCCTTGGCTGTGGTTAATCCTATTGACGGCAAACTATTAAAAACGATTCCAGTTGGTCAGCGCCCCAGAGGCATTGTTTTAAGTAAAGACCAGAAACAGCTGTATATAGCTGCGAGTGATGACGATACCATTCAAATACTTGATATTGCGACTTCCAAAGTTGTCGGCACACTGCCATCAGGAGAAGACCCTGAAACCTTTGCCATGAACCCTACAGGGAATCAGCTTTATGTCTCTAATGAAGATGATAGCCTTGTGACTGTGATTGATATTAATAAGGCAACTGCCATTAAAACCATTCCTGTCGGAGTAGAACCTGAACCTGTCACCGTTAGTCCAGATGAAAAATGGGTGGTCAGTGCTTCTGAAGCCACTAATATGGTGCACTGGATAAACCGCGATACCTTAACGGTTGAGGAGAATACTCTTGTTGATTCTCGCCCTCGCGGCTTAAGCTTTAGTGCAGATAGTCAGAAACTTTGGGTAACATCTGAAATGGCAGGAACAGTTACTTTGTTGGATGTCGCCAGCCGTACAAAAGTGAAAACAATTAAGTTTAAAATCCCAGGCGTCAGTGCGGACAAAATTCAGCCGGTGGGTGTGATTGTTGATAATAAAAACCAATGGGCTTTAGTGGCATTAGGGCCGGCAAATCATGTTGCTTTGATTAATGCTCAGTCATTAGAGGTAGAAAAATATTTTCTGGTTGGACAAAGGGTTTGGAATTTAGCTTTTTCCCCCGATCAAAAACGCGTATATACCACCAATGGAGTCAGTAATGACCTCTCTATTATTGATTTAGAATCCATGAAGGTGACTAAATCAATTGCTGTCGGCCGTTACCCGTGGGGCCTAGTGGTTAAAGAATAGGGACTGTTAGCGCTCCTTTAGCTAATCCTTCCCTAAAAAATCAGGGGATCTGCACAATTTTTATGGCTATGTCACCATGAAGTGTGGAAAAATAAATCAGCTTGAAAGAGTTCGTATCTCATGTAGCCCGTATGCAGGCACGGAATACGGGGAAGTCGCGGATCAGTGTATGTAAAAGACTAAAAGATAAATTAAGGTGAGGTTTTCATCGCCATAGCTTCTGTGTATTACACTCCCGTATTACGCGCGCTTCATACGGGCTACAACTGTAATAGCTATTTTTCTTGATCACAAATACAACTACTTGCTTTTATCTCTTGCCCCTTCTCCTGCTGGAGGGGTTAGGTTAGATTGAGGAAAGTAAAATCAAACACTTACTGTTTCCCCGCATCCAACCTAGTCATGTCAGGCTCCTGCCTGCCACCCTGCGGGTAAATGCTAATTCGCTCCAGACGAATTAGTCCCTTTAGAGAAGGCTTTAAGGCTTGTGTAGATGCCTATGCAAAAAAGAGGCGGGCTAAACTCAAATAAACTTATCTTTTTTCGTCAGCTTCTTCGCCAATTTCCCACTCTTCAGTGGCAACTTCAATGATTTTTCCTGTTGCGGCATCTACTTCAACTTTTGTTTCTATGCCTTTGCTGTTAACAATATCAAACTCATAGCTAGCATCGCCATTGGCTTCAATTTCATATTCAACTTCTTCAATAACACCCGGGTATGCTTTTAAAGCAGTCGCTTTAGCATCTTCTTCAGTGACTTTCATTTTACTTTTGAAAGCTAGACTATTCGTTGAGCTAACCTCTGATTCAACTTCAATAATTTTGCCACTATTTACGTCGCACATAAATTCCCATTCAAAACCATTTACATCTTCAAGTTCAAATTCATAAACCGCTTTGCCTTCCGCATTAAGCTTCTCAAGCTTGATGAGTTCACCTGATTTTTGCTTCTGAATGGCAGCAATACATTTTTCTAAACCCTGGTCCGCAGCTTGTGCACTAAAAGATGCGCCGATAGCCATAATAAATGCGCTAGTAATTATTGATTTTTTCATAAGTCAATTCTCGATAAATGTAAAGAAAAATTATTAAATTAGGATAAATTCCTAATTTTTGGGAATCTTACGCGTATTTAGTTAATTAGTCCATGCTTTTTTGCGAGCTTAAAAAAGCCTTGCTGATCACTTATGTCTAGCTTCTTTCTTAACTGCGTCTGACAATTAAAGGCTGTTTTAGTGCTTATTAACAATTGCTCGGCAACTTCTTGAATAGAATAGTTTTCAACTAACATACAAAATACATCATATTCTCGAGCTGTTAGCTGTTTAAAAGGCAATAAGGTTTTTTTAATTTTCCGTAAAGCTAAAACTTGAATAAAATCAGCTTCTAAATAAAGCTGATCATTGGCAATAGAGTGAAAGCAACTTTTTAATGTTTCCTCACTAGGCTTCGTTAAAATACCTGAAGCCCCTAACTGTAGATATAATAATGACTGTTGAATATCAGTTACATTAATGACCACCCATTTTATAGCTTGTTGTTTTGCTTGGTATAAACGAATCTGTTGAGCAATATTTTCCATGCCTAATGCAGCATCAAAAAGAACTAAATCCAACTGTTTATTTTTATTAAGAAACTCAGCTAAACTTGTTAATTTATATAGCGTTATATCAGGCAAACGCCGAACCAAATCAGCATAAAGCAAACTTTCTATTGCAGGGGAAACTAGGGAAATATGCATTATTATTAATGAATCATGTAGGTATAAGTTTGGCTCTTAAAAAAGCACTAAAGACAACAGCTCTTATTAGATTTTAAGCTTGTTTATATTTAAACATACAGTTGTATTCCCTTGCTTGTTATTGTCCTAACTTAAGATACAAAAGTACGTCAGCAGCTTTTAAACCGAGTTTAAGTATCACAACAACAACAA
>JAQRMR010000101.1:0-1451 GCA_028599115.1 Methyloprofundus sp. | reverse complement strand
ACAACAACAACAATAATCAATGGCCATTTATCTCTATAATAAGCTTCTCACTCTAATCTCTGAGCTTTACATTTAATGAACAAAGAAAAACGCCTTGCCATCTTTTCCCGTTTAGCAGAAGCTATCCCTGAGCCTGTTACAGAACTTTCTTACAACAGCACCTTTGAGCTACTTATTGCTGTGGTTTTATCCGCACAAGCAACTGATAAAGGGGTTAATAAGGCAACGGCCAAGCTCTTTCCCGTTGCCAATACTCCGCAAGCTATTTTTGATTTAGGTGAGGCAGGCTTAAAAGACTATATTAAAACCATCGGCCTTTATAATGCTAAAGGCGCTAATATTATTAAGTTGTGCCGTAAATTATTGGATGATTTTGCAGGCATTGTCCCGCAAACACGTGAAGAATTAGAGTCTTTAGCCGGTGTCGGTAGAAAAACAGCCAATGTCATTTTAAATACTGCTTTTGGACAGCCGGTAATGGCGGTCGATACGCATATCTTCCGCGTTTCTAATCGCACAAAAATTGCAGCGGGGAAAAATGTTCTAGAAGTTGAAGCTAAGTTGATGAAACATGTACCTAAGCAATATATGCTTGATGCGCATCATTTATTGATTTTACACGGGCGTTATACCTGTATTGCGAGAAAACCACGTTGTGCTAGCTGTGTGATTGAAGACTTATGTGAATTTAAGGAGAAGGTTTACGCGGAGTAACGTTAAGTGGTGCGCAACCCCCACCCACAAGACCAACAGGCTATTATCCAGTACACCATAACTGCAATCATCGTCACTCCCGAAATCAACCCAGTCTTGGGAGGGAAGGAGTTAAATTCGTAGGCCGGAATAGCATCAGCGTTTTCCGGCCTTGTGAGCGTGAGCGATTATCTTAAGGTGGAAAACGCTGCGCTATTCCACCCTACGCGCTAAATCATTAAACCTTAAAACGTGAAATTAAAACTTCCAACTCAGAAGCTAAGCTTGCTAGGCTATTGCTACTCTCATTCACCTGCTCTGAGCCATTCGAAGCCTCATCGGTAATTTGGCTGATTTGCTCAATGCTTTGACTAATATTTGCAGCGACTGCAGCCTGCTGCTCAGATGCACTCGCAATTTGTGTACACATATTATCAATTTCTGTCACTGCACCCATGATTTGCTCTAAAAATTCACTTTCCTTTTCTGTTTCTAGCTGTGATTGCTGTGTCCTTTCGTGACTCACCTGCATCACACTCGCTGCCTTTTTGGTGCCTTTTTGTAAGCGCTCAATCATGCTTTCAATTTCTGTTGTTGAATCTTGCGTTCTACTTGCTAAAGTTCGCACTTCATCTGCAACAACAGCAAAGCCACGCCCTTGTTCACCTGCTCTTGCCGCCTCAATCGCAGCATTTAAAGCAAGTAAATTAGTCTGTTCAGCAATACTCTTAATCACATCTAAAACAGATCCTATTTGC
>JAQRMR010000100.1 GCA_028599115.1 Methyloprofundus sp. | reverse complement strand
TGAACCGCTGATTTTAGGCCAAGTGACTTCCTCAGCGCCTAATCCGCTGCTAGTCAGGGGGAGGCGTGTAAATTTACATAGCCGCTGATGGCTCCAGTACAATGTTAGGCAGCGCTGAAAGAGCGGTATTGGGGTCAGACTCAATGTCAGTAAGTTAAGTCTAACTAATTGATTATATTAAGTTAAGTCGCCTTAAAATCGACTATTTTTTCGTAAAATGAAAAAGGTAAAAATCTGGAGGGCTTGAATTACCTAGGGTTGTCAAAAAAGCCTCTAAAATAAATTTTATTTTAAACCATAAAAATGTATAAATATTAATGCGTTAATGGGCGTTAATGGGGGCGCTACCCTTTAATTTTGTGATTATTGCACATTATCAAACATGCCTAGCCTGCAGGTTGGGTTTGCCAGCGTAGCGCAGAAAACGTAACCCAACACTTTACAAACGCCAACATTGTTGGGGTTCGTACCTCACCCCAACCTACCGCGCTACGAAAATACGAGTTTATGAAGAGCCGTAGGCCGGAATAGCGTCAGCGTTTTCCGGCATTATTAAACACAACTTGGTATAGGTGCTGAGTGAAAGGTGGAAAACACTGTGTTATTCCACCCTAGGTAGATTACATATAATGCATAATAGACAGCTTTCCTAAATAAAGTTTATCTTATTAATATCAATTCATTAAAGGAGTTATCGTTTTTTGCTTATTTCCCTGTAAGCTCTTATAGAGTATTGGGTTTAAAGTATTGCATAACTATTTAGGAAAGATGTCTAATAAAAAAGAGCCAAAAAAGAGTTAATCTTATACTGCGGTAATAAAGAAACTTTTACCAAAACCAACCATCATCCTCGAGCTCTGCTTTACATCCTGCGAGTTGTTTACCAAAAATATTAGCACGACGATTTACTTTTTGAGAGACTTTCAGTAGCCATGGTTTTTTTAGATAAGATTTCTTTTTAAAACCGCCGTGGCCTTCATGATAAGCAAGATATTGACTGGCAGTATCCCATTTAGAAATACCTAGCTTTTTTGAGCTAACCGTACAATACCAACCGATAAAATCACTCGCATCATCAAATTCATCTCTATCTGCGCCCCAAACTCCCGTATCTTTGATATACCAATCCCAAGTGCCATCCTGTGCTTGTGGGTAGCCATAAGCGGAGCTGCGTCTAAACCAGGGAATAAAGCCTAAGATATAAGGGCGGGGTGGTTGTGCATCAGCAACAAATCGTGATTCTTGGTGCATAATCGCCATTTGTATTTGGATAGGAACCCCCCATTTTTCTTGGGTATTTTTAGTATCTTCATACCAATCGTCTTTTTCCCGGAAAATCTCACAAATATTTTCAGTATTTCTGGGTTGTGATGCGGTGCAGGCTGTTAATAACAGAAGGCTAGCTAAAAAAATTGTTCGCAATAAAAAAGACATGTTAATAAGCTGATTCATCTCGGTTACCCCAATACTGCGTGGCTAATTGATGGGCATCATTTTGATTATCAACTTTCCCCAGAAGCTTTAAAGCAATGGCTGTTGTTCCTATGACACTGGCACTGGCATATTCATTATCTAGCTCACCACGCCATAACTGCAATAAGTCTTCAGGGTTTAACTGATCTGGTTTGATATGTCGCCTAGAAAATAATGCAGGCCAGATTTCATCGGATAATTCGCCTTGATGCACACTTTGAACTAAGCAGTCTACATCGGGGTTACGTTCCGTTTCGCCACCTTCACCTTTTAATACCGCCATGTGCGGTTGATTTAGAAGTAGTGCGGCTTCTTGGTGTACCGGGCGATAGCCAGGGTGAAAGATACCTTGAATACTATATTGCGCATTAAACGGGTTAATTAAGCGAACTAGCGTGTGCACGGGGGAACGTAAGCCCATTAAATTGCGCAAATGAATCATTTTATCCATTGCTGGGCAAATTTCAGATAGAGATAAGTAAGCAAAATTATGTGCGTTTAATTGCTGTTCCGCTTCATTAAATTTATGCGTTGTTGGTAATGAAAACAACGGTAGCATGTCTTCAACAAATAGTCGGCCTTCAGTATGCGAAGCAGAACCATGCATTAAGACCTTAATATTATTTTCAGCCAATAACAGGCTACTTAATATAAACCAAGGTAACTGTCGACGTTTGCCAGCATAGCTAGACCAATCTAAATCAGCCATTACATGGGGTGAGGGTAATGAATCACGAACTGCTTGTACAAAACCAGCAAGTTCTTCAGGCGTTTCTTCTTTTACCCTCATTAGCATTAAAAAAGCCCCCAGCTGTAAATCTTCGACTTTATCTTCAAGAATCATACGCATCGCAGTGTAAGCTTCTTCTTGCGTAAGAGGGCGAGAACCTTTTTTTCCTTTACCTAAAATGCGGATGATTTCTGCAAAAGGGTGTTCTTTATTTGTGTTAGCCATAATTAAACTTTAACGGGATGTTTATCTAATTTTCTTTGTAGAGTACGGCGGTGCATGTTTAAGGCACGCGCAGCGGCAGAAATATTGCCATCGTGTTCCATTAATACTTTTTGTAAATGTTCCCACTCTAGGCGTTTTACCGATAATGGGTTTTCATTAATAGTGACGGAGGAGTCTCCTTGATTTTTACGGAGAGCCGCTAAAATTTCATCAGGATCTGCGGGTTTGGTTAGATAGTGAATTGCCCCCAGCTTAATTGCTTCAACGGCAGTTGCAATGCTCGCAAAACCCGTTAGCATAATGATTTGTGTATTGCTATCTAATGAAATGAGTTTTTGTACTAGTTCTAAGCCTGATTCATGACCAATGCGCAAATCAATCACTGCGTATTCAGGCTCTATTTCTTCAGCAAAAGCTAAGCCGGATTTAACATCATAAGCCGTTGTTACCTTAAAGCCTCGCTTATCTAAAGCTGACTTTAAAACAGAACAATAGGTTTGGTCATCATCGACGAGTAATAGAGCAGGGACTTGATCAGACATTTTGGGTATCGCTCGGTTGTGAATCAACGGGGAGAATAATATTAATAGAAGCGCCACCACTTGGAGCATTACTGATTTCAACAGACCCACCAAGGCGGCGAATGGTAGAGCAACTAAGAAATAAGCCAACACCTAGACCTGTACCACTTTTGATAGGTTCATTGCCTAGTTTTTTGAGTAATTTTTTAGGAATTCCAGGGCCATAATCACGCACCTGTATGCCAACGAAGTTTTCAGCAGAGCAAGGTGTGACGCTAAAATCAAAACCTTTTTTAGGCAGTGTCACTTGTGCTGCATTATTTAAAATATTAATCAGTGCGTGAGTTAATGTCTTTTCAGCCAAAATAAAGGAATTTAAAGGTGCTTCAGGGTTAATGATGAAATTAATTTTTACGCCAGGTTGTTGGTTACGCCATTGGTTAATCACCTCATCTAAATAACTAGTAAAGACAGTAAGGTGGCCAGAGTCAGCTCGTACTTCACCTGCTGAAGAAGACATTACCGATAGTGCTTGTTTGCAGCGAAGAATTTGGTCTTGCATAATATGCATTTTTTCCTGCATCTCCTTGATAGAGATGGGCTTTTTCTCATCCTTTAACTCATGAACAATAATAGCCATTGTACCTAAAGGCGTCCCCATATCATGTGCTGCACTCGCAGCAAGCGAGGCTAAAGAAATAAGACTTTCATCTTGTAATGATTTTTCACGCGCTTCTGTAATAGTACGTTCGCCAGCTTTAATGGTGTTAGATAGCTCAACGGAGAAGAAGGCCACTAAGCCTGCACTACAAACAAAACCAAACCACATACCAAAGATATGAAAATTTAAGAATTCAGCATCTTGTACTGTATGTTGCATAGCATACATAAAACTAGTACTTTCAGCTACCATTAAGTGTGGTTCAACAGCAATTAAGGTCGCATGAAAAGGAATAAGTGCGGTATATAAGGTCGTCGTTAAAATAACCATATACCAAGTATAGGCATGTGGCAAAATAATGGCGGTTAAAATAACCGGTAGTAAAAATATCCAAGTAAAAGGGTTAGTTGCACCACCAGTTAAGTAAAGTAGAGCAGCAATCGCTAAAACATCAACCACTAACTGGGAGAATATTTCCACCTCAGTCACCGGAATATCAGTTTTTAAACGCATCCATGTATAAAGGTTAAAAGATGCAAAGGCTGAAATAGTGAGCCATAAATAACTTTCATGAAGTTGTATATTTAAAACATCAATCGAAATCAATAGGAAAAGGGACTCTCCCCCAATCATTAGATTTCTAAGAATAAACAACCACTGTAGATTTTCTTTTGCGGAAATTTCGGTTTTAGGAACGAAATTAATCAGCATATTATGACCAAAAAATAGCTGAACTAATCGCTATCGAACTTAATATTAAAGTAGCAATAGTTCGTTTATGATTATGCTGGATTTGTTGTTGCATTTGCTGCATCTGTCTATGCTGCTGTTCTGCACGTAGGCTGGTATGCGCGGCATCATCAAGTGCTTGAAAAATCAGTTGAGGTACTTCTGGAAATTTTTCTGTCATTTCTGGAAATTTCTGTATTGCTTGCTTAATTTTACTTTTAGGGCTTAAACGCTCTTTAAACCATTCTTCTAAAAAAGGTTTAGCGGTAGACCATAGATCAAGTTCAGGATAAAGCTGTCGCCCTAGGCCTTCAATATTTAATAAGGTTTTTTGCAGTAAAACCAGTTGAGGTTGTACTTCCATATTAAAACGTCGTGCAGTTTGGAATAGGCGTAATAATAACAAGCCAAAGGAAATATCTTTTAGTGGTTTATCGAAGATAGGTTCACAAACACTACGAATGGCAGATTCAAATTCTTCAACACTGGTATTAGCGGGGACCCAGCCAGAATCAATATGTGCTTTAGCAACGCGGTGGTAATCGCGGTTAAAGAAGCCTAATAAGTTTTCTGCTAAATAGCGTTGGTCAGATTTTGTTAACGTGCCCATAATGCCAAAATCCACAGCAATATATTTATCTGGAAGTTCAACGAATACGTTGCCTGGATGCATGTCGGCATGGAAAAAATTATCTCTAAACACTTGGGTAAAGAAAATTTCTACACCGCGTTCTGCTAATGTTTTGAAGTCGGCATTATTTTTACGTAAAGTCTCAATTTCCCCTACCGGAATGCCGTAAATACGCTCCATAACAAGAATCTTTTTACGCGTGTATTCCCAATGAATTTCAGGCACATAGAGGGCTTGGGAAGCTTTAAAGTTGCCGCGTAATTTGCTGCAATTTCCGGCTTCCATGACTAAGTCTAATTCATTAAGTAATGTTTTTTCAAACTCAGCCACAATTTCTGTTGGGTGTAGGCGTTTCGCATCATCCCAGAATTTCTCAGCTAAATTTGCTAGCTCATATAAAAGCCCAATATCAGAGTGTATCCATTTTTCTACATCAGGACGTAAAACTTTAACAATAACATCTTCGCCAGTATGCAAGGTTGCTGCGTGAACCTGCGCAATAGAAGCAGAGGCAAGAGGGCTACTAGAAAACTCAGAAAAAACATCTTTAATCGGCATGCCCAGTTCTTTTTCAATGACTTCACGGGCTTGTTGATCGGAAAAAGGAGGGACTTTATCTTGTAATTTGACTAATTCATCCGCAATATCATCAGGCAATATATCTTTACGTGTTGAAAGAGCTTGACCAAATTTAATATAAATAGGGCCTAAATCTTCTAAAGTACGACGAATTCTAATGCCACGTGCTTCAAGCTTATTTTGGCGCCAAAAGCTAGGTGATAAAAACGCAAAAAAGCGTAATGGCCGAAATAAATGTGTTTTTAAAATAAGATCATCTAAGCCGTGTGAGACAAAGACCCAGTTGATGTGTAAAAGTCTTAAAATAAGTTTAGGGTGCTTCACATGAATTCCTTAGTCTGATTGTTGTGCTGCTTTTACGGCATCATCTAAACGCTGTATTTTAGCTTCAGCACGCTCTAACTCTTCTTTTAATTGATCTACCTGTTGCGTGAAAATATTAATTTCAGGTTCTGGAGGTAGGTCTTTACTTTCATCTTGTAAAAACTCAGCAACATTGAGTTTAATGCTTGTTATACTTTCTTGATGAAATTGGTGAGCAGATTTAAAAAGATTACCTAATTTATGCGCGACTACATCACCTGTGTATTGTGATAGCTGTTCTTCTAAATCAATATCTAATTGTTTAAATAACTGTTGAAATTGTTGCCCAACCGCTAAGTCACCAGTAATTTCGACATCACCAGAAAAAAAAGAACGCGCTGGTGTATTGCTTAATCCCATCAATCCTAAAGCCGGCAAAGAGCCAGTAATTGTTGTATCAGGTTTATGCTCATAAAAATCCATAAACTGAATAATAGTTTCACTTGGGGATAAATAAAGCGTTTCACCAATAGGCGTAATAGTGATTGCAATCACTTTTCCTGATAATGGCTTTAGAAACATGCTGACATCTTCGTCTAAACTGAGGTATTTATTGAGTGCTGTTTCTAAAGCACTCATCACAAGCGGTTTTATGGTCATAGTTGGCATCGAATTTAAAAATTTCTAATAAATTCCTTAGAATTTATAACCTCGGTGTACGGCAACAATACCTTGAGACATATTAAAGTACTCACAGCGCTCTAAACCAGCTTCTTGCATCATTTCTTTTAGCTTATCTTGTACTGGGTGCATACGGATAGATTCAGCAAGGTAACGGTAGCTATCTTCATCTTTAGCCACAAACTTACCAATTTTAGGTAATAGTTTAAACGAATAAAAATCGTAAACTTTTTCGGTGATTTTATCGGTTGGGTGTGAAAACTCTAAAACAATCACACGGCCACCGGGTTTTAAAACACGCATCATAGAGCGTAAAGCAGCATCTTTATCCGTCACATTACGTAAACCGAAAGCAATACAAACACAATCAAAGGTATTATCTTCAAAAGGTAAACATTCAGCATTCACTTGAGCAAAGTTGATGTTTTTAGTTAGGCCACGGTCAATGAGGCGATCACGCCCCGTGCGTAACATTTCTGAATTAATATCAGCTAAAACAATTTTGCCGCTTTTGCCAACACGTTTAGAAAATAGGGTAGTTAAGTCACCCGTACCACCCGCCAAATCTAATACATGATCGCCTTCACGTACGTTACTAAGTTGGACAGCAACACGCTTCCAAATGCGGTGAATTCCAAATGACATAAAGTCATTCATAATATCGTACTGGCTAGCAACAGAATCGAAGACTCCACGAACTAGGTTAACTTTTTCTGTTTCGTCCACTTGGGTAAAGCCAAAGTGCGTTGTATTATCAGTGCTCATTTTTTTCTTCTATTGTTGTGTTGGTTCTATGCGGCTATGCCCTGCCGCGACTAATTCATTCAGATAAGCTGCCCAAAGTGTTTCGTACTCATTACCTAGTTTATACAATAATTCCCAAGTATAAATACCACTATTGTGGCCATCGCTAAAGGTAGGAGCAATACCATAATTACCAATAGGCCGTATGGAATCAATTGCTACAAATTCTTTGTCAACTTGTAAGGTTTCTTGCCCAGGCGCATGACCCATAGCTTCAGCGGAGGGTGTATAAACACGTAAGTATTCTGCAGGTAATTGAAAGGTCTGTCCATTATCAAAACTGACTTCTAACAAACGTGAAACTTTGTGCAATTTAATCTCAGTTAAAACAGAGTTAATTGGAGTTGCTTTAATACGCATGGTTATAAAATATACCGGCTTAAATCTTCGTCTTGAACAAACTCAGATAAGTATTGGTTAACGAAATCAGCATCAATACTAATACTTTTTTCAACTAAATCGGGAGCATCATAAGAAATAGACTCTAGAAGACGTTCTAAAATAGTATGTAAACGTCTTGCACCAATGTTTTCTGTTTTTTCATTGACTTCCCAAGCAAGCTCAGCAATGCGCTTAATGCCCGCTTCAGTGAAGGTTAAATCTAAACCTTCAGTAGACAATAATGCCTGATACTGTTCGGTTAAAGAAGCATCTGGCTCTGTTAAAATACGCACAAAATCTTCCACACTTAAAGCTTCTAGTTCCACACGAATAGGGAAACGACCTTGTAATTCTGGAATTAAGTCAGAAGGTTTTGTTAGGTGAAATGCACCTGAAGCAATAAATAAAATATGGTCAGTTTTTATCATACCGTGTTTCGTGCTAACGGTACTGCCTTCAACTAATGGAAGTAAATCACGCTGTACCCCTTCACGCGAGACATCACCACTATTTTCCGAGCGTTTACAAACTTTATCGATTTCATCTAAAAAGACGATACCATGTTGTTCAACAGACTGTTGAGCCGTTAATTGAATATCATCTGGATTAACCAGTTTAGCGGCTTGTTCTTCAGAAAGTGCTTTTAATGCATCTTTAACCAATAATTTGCGCGTATTGGTTTTATCGTTATCCATGTTCTGGAACATACCTTGTAGCTGGTTAGTCATTTCTTCCATTCCAGGGGGCGCCATGATTTCAACACCCACTTTAGGTGCCTTGACTTCAATTTCTACTTCTTTTTCATCAAAATCACCTTCACGCAATTTCTTACGCATTTTTTGACGAGTTGCGGCTTCAGTATCAGACAACATACCGCTTTCTGCTCGTGGTAAAAGAATATCTAAAATATCTTCTTCAGCCGCATCTAGAGCCCGGATTTTAACTTCCTCCATTGCTGTTTCACGCGTCATTTTAATCGCAGTGTCCATTAAATCACGAATAATTGATTCAACATCGCGCCCGACATAACCGACTTCAGTAAATTTGGTTGCTTCTATTTTAATAAACGGGGCATTCGCAAGGCGTGCAAGACGACGGGCAATTTCAGTTTTACCCACGCCGGTTGGGCCAATCATTAAAATGTTTTTGGGGGTGATTTCATCACGAATAGCCACATCTACTTTAGAGCGTCTCCAACGGTTACGTAGAGCAATCGCAACAGAGCGCTTAGCGCTCGCTTGACCGATAATATGTTTATCTAATTCGTGAGCAATTTCTTTGGGGGTCATTTGGCTCATATTTTACGCCTCGTCTTGTGGTTCTGCATCAAGCTCTTCAATGCGTAAATTATGGTTAGTATAAATACAAACATCAGCAGCAATATGTAATGATTTCTCAACAATTTCACGCGCTGATAGTTCTGAATTTTCTAGTAAGGCTAATGCAGCAGATTGTGCAAAAGGACCGCCTGAGCCAATAGCAATTAAATCATGTTCAGGCTCAATAACATCACCATTACCCGAGATGATTAACGACGTTTTACTATCGGCAATTGAAAGAAGCGCTTCTAATTTGCGTAAAGCACGCTCGGTACGCCAGTCTTTAGCCATTTCAACCGCTGCCCGGGTTAAGTTACCATGATGCTTTTCTAACTTACCTTCAAAATGCTCAAACAGAGTAAATGCATCCGCTGTTGCACCGGCAAAACCAGCAATGACTTTACCATTATATAAGCGACGTACTTTACGTGCATTTCCCTTCATTACTGTATTGCCTAAAGTGACTTGGCCATCACCGCCAATAACAACTTTATCGCCACGACGTACAGAAAGTATTGTTGTCCCTCTAAAATCCACTCGACTACCTTTTGTTGAAAAATTATTAAAAATAAACTTGCTAATTTTACATGGTTAAGCACGGGCTTGATAGAAAATAATGCTTATTTTTCGATTAAAAAAACAGTAAAACTTGTTATTGACTTATATGCGGTATATAAAGATCATAATTTAAACTTTAAGTGACTCATGTGCGGATGAAATACATAGTTAAAAAATTAAATGATGATTTTATTTTTGATGAGTTAGAGCAAGTAAGAAAAAACTTTGTTTCTGCTTTAACTTATACAATGGAAAGCGCAGAAATATTTTTCGAAAAAGATTCTAAGGATCCCTTAGATATTTTTATCAAATATAATTTTGAGCAAAAAAAAGATAAAGATGTTATTCACGGCTTTAACTTAGGTGAGGAAATTGCCAAAAGTTTTAAGTTAGATACTGATAAATATCACTCATCCGAACGTTTATTAATAATTAGTGAAAAACTTAAATTATTAGCCAATGAACTTGATAAACGTTACAAAGTTGCAGAAGAGCCATCAGAACTAGAAACGAAAAATAAAAAAGCAACCGAATACGCTAAGAAAGTTAATCGCTCTTATAAACAAGTTTTACAAGATGCGAAAGATGAAGATGAAAAGTTACGGCAAGAGCGATTGAAAAATGAAAATAAAGAGTTTATTAGTGCTAACTACAAGATAAATAGTGATTAATTAGTTGATGTAATGTAAAAGTTGCAGTGTTTTATGCCCTGCAAAAACGGCTAAAACAATAAAAATAAAACCGCTAATTCTATGTAATAAAGCCAGCGGTATTTTTTGTAATAAGGTTCTTCCCGCTAATACGCCTAAAATAGCGCTACTACTTAATGCTAAAGTTGAGCCAATCCAAATAGCGGCTGGGACGGCTGTGCTACTTAAAGCAACGACGGCTAACTGAGTTTTATCACCAAATTCAGCAACAGTAATCAATAAAAATGTAGTAAAAAATAGACCATGGCTACTTTTTTCAGTTGGCTCATCCTCTTCTTCATCTGCAGAAAAGAAAAGTGATTGCAAGCCAAAGACAGCAAATAATAAACTAACAACACCCGACACAATATAATCAGGTAGCCAAGTGGCAATGCCTACACCAAAAATAACAGCCAGAATATTCAACAAAGAAAATGCTGCAATTGCGCCTAAAATAACAGGAGTCGCTCTGTGCCTTGCCGCCAAAGTCATGCAGACTAACTGGCTTTTATCACCAATTTCAGCTGCAAAAATTAAGGCGTAGCTGGTTAATATGGGATTAAGCCAGTCTATATTTGGATTGAGAAAAAAGGGCTGAGAAAAAAAGTTCATTAATATATTTAGTTATTAAACTGTTCTATCCCTATGATTTCAATAGCATTGGCATCTAAATCACGAACAAACAATGCTTTTCTTCCTGATTTACTCATAGAATAAAACACATTATGCTCATCAAGTGATTTTTTAACCGCATCAAAATTATCCACGGTTAATGCAACATGTCTGTCACGCCCGCCATGCTCAGGTCTACCAGAAGTGGGGTCCATATTAGGTAATAAAATAATATGCAATTGCTGATTTTCACCTAACTGAAACCAAGCGCCCGGAAAACCTAAATCAGGGCGGTCCATTTGAGTTAAACCAATAATTTCAGTATAGAACTTGATGGAAGCCTCTAAATCCGTAATCATCAAGCTAGAATGGTGCAATAAGAAATTTAATTTAGCCATAAATATAAAAATTTAAATAAAGTGAGTTTTTATGACGGATTACTCAAAAAAACGTTTTAAGTATTGTCCGGTATAAGAAGCTTCAACTAAGCAAACTTCTTTAGGTGTACCTTCTGCGACAACAGTACCACCACCATTTCCACCTTCCGGTCCTATATCAACAATCCAATCAGCTGTTTTAATCACATCTAAATTATGTTCGATAACAATAATGGTATTACCGTGGTCACGTAAGGTATGTAAAACATTGAGTAATTGTTGAATATCATGAAAATGTAGGCCTGTCGTTGGCTCATCTAAAATATACAAGGTTTTTCCAGTATCACGTTTAGATAGCTCTTTTGCAAGTTTAATACGCTGCGCTTCTCCACCGGAAAGTGTGGTCGCATTTTGGCCAACGGTTATATAACTTAATCCAACATCTAATAAGGTTTGTAATTTACGCGCTAAAGTAGGTACGGGCTTAAAGAAAACATAAGCTTCTTCTACGGTCATATCCAGAATTTCGTTAATCGTTTTTCCTTTATAACGAATTTCCAGTGTTTCACGATTGTAGCGTTTACCCGCACAGACATCACAATGAACAAAAACATCGGGTAAAAAGTGCATTTCTACTTTTACAACACCGTCACCTTTACAGGATTCACAACGCCCACCTTTAACATTAAAGCTAAATCGTCCCGGTTTATAACCTCGTGAACGTGATTCGGGTGTTGCGGCAAAAAGCTCTCTAATTGGGGTAAATAATCCTGTATAAGTCGCTGGGTTTGAGCGCGGTGTTCTACCTATGGGGCCTTGATCTATATCAACCACTTTATCAAATTGCTCTAAACCATCAACAGCATCACAGGCAGCGGGCAGGGTGGTTGCTCGGTTAATAGCTCTTGCAGCAAAGCGGTATAAGGTATCGTTTATTAAAGTCGATTTTCCTGAACCAGAAACGCCTGTCACACAGGTAAATAAGCCAACAGGAAAAGAAGCATCTACATTTTTTAGGTTATTACCACGCGCATTGCGCACAGTAAGTAATTTTTTAGCATTACATGCGACTGTTTGCTTAGGAATACTAATTTCACGAACGCCTGATAAATATTGCCCGGTAATTGATTCTGGAGCATTAATAATATCTTCTGGTTTTCCTTGGGCAATAATTTCTCCACCATGAACGCCGGCACCAGGGCCAATATCAACCACATATTCGGCAGCTCTAATGGCATCTTCATCATGCTCGACAACGATAACGGTATTACCTAAATCTCGTAAACGAAACAAGGTATTGAGTAAACGATCATTATCGCGTTGGTGCAAGCCGATGGAGGGTTCATCTAAGACATACATCACACCCACTAAACCAGCCCCTATTTGGCTAGCTAAACGAATTCTTTGTGCTTCGCCGCCTGATAAGGTATCAGCACTGCGATCTAAAGTGAGGTAATCCAAGCCTACGTTGACTAAAAACTCTAAACGCTGCTGAATTTCTGTATTGATTTTTTCAGCAATTTTTCCACGTTGACCTGTTAAGTTTAGGTTTTTGAAAAAGTCGAGAGCTAAATGAATCGGTAGGTGGGTTAAGTCATAGAGAGGTTTATCAGCAATAAATACATTTCTTGCCGCAGTATTTAATCGGGCTCCAGAACAGCTATCACAAACTTTATTGGTTTGATATTTTGCTAATTCATCACGGACGACTTGAGAGTCTGTTTCTAGGTAGCGCCGCTCCATATTGGCAATAATGCCTTCAAAGCTATGGCGTTTTTTACGTTTTTTTCCACTACCCGTAACAAAGCTAAAATCAATGGCTTTGCGACCGCTACCATAAAGAATAACATGTTGAATATCATCACTTAATTCATTAAAAGGGGTCTCAGTATCAAACCCATAATGCTCGGCAATTGAGCAAATTAGCTGATAATAATAAGCATTTCGTCTGTCCCAACCACGTACAGCGCCAGCAGCTAGGCTTAGAGTTTCATTATGCACAACCAGTTCAGGGTCAAAATGTTGTTTGCGGCCTAAACCATCACAGGCTGAGCAAGCGCCCTTAGGGTTATTAAAAGAAAAAATGCGCGGTTCTAGTTCAGTAATACTGTAACCACATTCAGAACAAGCATATTTTTCTGAAAATACCAGCTGTTTCTTGTCATCATCCATACAAACAGCGGTTGCAATGCCATCTGTTAACCTTAACGCTGTTTCAAAAGACTCTGCTAAACGTAATTTAAGGTCATCACGAATTTTAAAACGATCGACAATGACTTCAATGGTGTGTTTCTTTTTGCCATCAATTTCAGGTAGCTCATCAAATTCATAAACTACGCTATCAATACGTACGCGTATAAAACCTTGTGCCTGTAAATCCTCTAATAACTGGATATGTTCGCCTTTGCGCTCATTAACAATAGGCGCTAACAACATCCAGCGTTCATCTGCTTCTTGCTCAAGAACATGGTCAACCATTTGGCTAACTGTTTGCGCTTCTAGTGATAAATGATGCTCAGGACAGCAAGGTGTACCCACACGCGCATAAAGTAAGCGCAGGTAATCATAAATCTCTGTAATCGTCCCAACGGTAGAGCGGGGGTTATGTGATGTCGATTTTTGCTCAATAGAGATAGCAGGTGATAAACCTTCAATATGATCAACATCAGGCTTTTCCATCATAGATAGAAATTGCCTTGCATAAGCAGAGAGGGACTCTACATAACGGCGTTGGCCCTCTGCATAAATAGTATCAAATGCAAGTGAAGACTTTCCAGAGCCTGATAAACCAGTAATGACGATTAAAGCATCACGCGGCAAGTCAAGATCTATATCTTTAAGGTTGTGCGTTCTTGCGCCGCGGATGCTAATGGTATCCATAGATTATTTTTGGTGCGTTTGATAAAGCTCTTTTAAATAAGCCGTAAAATCATCTTTTAAGTCGCTGTGTAATAAAGCGAGTTCAACCGTTGCAATTAAAAATCCTAATTTATCACCGCAATCATACCGCTTGCCTTCAAATTCATACGCTAAGGCTGTTTCATCTTCAAGTAAGCTAGCAATAGCATCCGTTAATTGAATTTCATTACCTGCGCCTTTCTCTGTTTTTTCTAATTTATCAAAGATAGCAGGCGTTAAAATATAACGCCCAACAACGGCTAAGTTGCTCGGTGCAACATCTGGCTTTGGCTTTTCTACAATAGACTCAATATGGTTTAGCTTTTCGCCTAATGCTGTCGTTTTAACGATACCGTATTTTTCTGTTTGACTTGGATCAACTCGCTCTACACCTAAAACAGTTTGGTTGTTTTTAGCAAACACTTGGGTCATTTGTGCCATACAGCCACGATTACCATCTTCAATTAAATCATCCGCTAAAATAACTGCAAAAGGCTCGTTACCAACAATAGGCTTAGCACATAAGACGGCGTGGCCTAAGCCTAAGGCTTCAGATTGACGCATAAAAACGCAGTTTACGTGGTTTGGTAAAATACCCCGTACCATTTCTAATACAGCCGTTTTGCCTTTCGCTTCTAGCTCTTTTTCTAATTCGTAAGATTTATCAAAATGATCAGGAATTGCACGTTTATTTCTTCCTGTGACAAAAATCAAAGTGTCAATGCCAGCAGCAATCGCTTCTTCAACAGCGTACTGAATTAATGGCTTATCAACAACGGGTAACATTTCCTTTGGGCTTGCTTTTGTAGCCGGTAGGAATCGCGTGCCAAGGCCTGCAACAGGGAAAACTGCTTTAGTGATTTTTTGTGCCATAACTGTTTATTTCCACGATGATAAATAGTGAGATAAAGAAGCCTAAATAAGCATTTTGCTTATTTAGGCGGGTATGAGCTTAATGAATAACTGATTGCTCTTTTAAGGCAAGGTGTATTGCATCTAATGAATCATTATCAGCATTAAAAGATAGGTCAGACTGACTATCAACCGTGCTAATTGCAATTAACCCTGCTTGTTTAATCGCATGAATTGCTGATTCTATATGTTTACTTTCAGTGATAACAACAGCGGCATGGCCGTTATCAAATAGCTTACGTTCTAACTGATAGGCAATGGTTTCAGCATTAGCACCGGTTAGTTGAATAGATGTCGCTTGTTGACTAAAACGTGCGGCACGTTCTGCAGAGCTTACTGTCGCTAAATCAGCATCAGAAGCAATGCCAGTAATCATTCCTGCGCCAACTGTTACATTAGTCAGGCGATCAATGATAATAAAAGAACCCGTACCTTTACTTTTAGTATAAGCATCAAACACAACAGGCGCATTAACAGAAAAAGAGCATAAGCCAATTTCATTTAATTCTAAACTAGTCGCATCATGGTGTTCTAAAGTATTCACATCAATACGATGCTGAATATTAACCACTGATCCAGAAACACTACGAGACGCTAGTTTTAAAGTATATTGTTTACCAGCCGTTAAACCCGCTTCAGTCATCCATACAATATGCGCATCAAATTTATCCGCGACTAGTGGGATATTGTCACTTTTAACAATCATATCGCCACGGCTAATATCGATTTCATCAGTTGTTGTTAAAGTAACAGCCATTGGAGGAAAGGCTTCTTCTAATTCGCCATCAAAAGTAACAATAGATTCAATTTTACTGGTTTTACCTGAAGGTAAAGCCGTAATAGAGTCACCTTTACGAAAAATACCTGAAGAAACGGTACCACAAAAACCACGGAAATCGAGGTTAGGGCGGTTAACATATTGCACTGGGAATCGGGCGTCAGAAAAGTTATTATCACCAGAAATCTCGACTGTTTCTAGCGCCTCCATCATAGTGTTGCCTGTATACCAAGGCATATTCACACTCTTATTAACAACATTATCGCCATCAAGTGCCGAGAGTGGAATAGCATGAACATCATCTAAGCCATCTAGGTCTTTAATAAAGTCTAAATAATCAGCTTTAATGCTCTCGTAAGTTTCTTCGCTATAGTCCATTAAATCCATTTTATTGATAGCGATAATGATATGCTTGATACCTAATAAAGAAGCGATAAAACTATGACGTTTAGTTTGTGTTTGCACGCCATAACGTGCATCAATCAAAATAACCGCTAAATCACAGGTAGAAGCACCCGTTGCCATATTACGTGTGTATTGCTCATGTCCTGGTGTATCAGCAATAATGAATTTTCGACTGGTTGTGGAAAAATAGCGATAAGCAACATCAATGGTAATACCTTGTTCGCGTTCAGCTTGTAGACCATCCACTAATAAAGCTAAATCTACTTTTCCAGCACCAGTTGTACCTGATTTAACACTGTCAGCTTGTACTGCAGCCAGCTGATCTTCATAAATCATTTTTGAATCATAAAGTAAACGACCGATAAGGGTGCTTTTACCGTCATCGACATTACCACAGGTTAAAAAACGTAATAATTCTTTGCGTTCATGTTGTGCTAAATAAGCATCAATGTCGCTGCTAATAAGATCTGATTGGTGTGACATAATATTTCCTGAAATAAATTAAATTAAAAAAAGCGAAGGGGGCTTAGAAGTAACCTTCACGTTTTTTCTGCTCCATAGACCCAGCAGAATCATGATCGATTAATCGACCTTGACGCTCAGAGGTTGTGGTTAATAGCATTTCTTGAATAATTTCAGGCAGGGTTGTTGCAGTTGATTCCACAGCCCCAGTTAACGGATAGCAACCTAAAGTACGAAAACGCACCATTTTCTGTTCAATTTTTTCATCTTCACCAATAGGCATACGGTCATCATCAACCATAATCAACATGCCATCTTTATTAACAACAGGGCGTTTTTCAGCGAAATATAGAGGAACAATCGGAATATTTTCTAGATGAATATATTGCCAAACATCCAATTCCGTCCAATTAGATATAGGGAAGACACGAATACTTTCGCCTTGGTCAATTTTGCCGTTGTAAGTATTCCATAACTCAGGGCGTTGATTTTTTGGGTCCCAACCATGATTTTTATCACGGAAAGAATAAACACGTTCTTTTGCACGTGATTTTTCTTCATCCCGTCGAGCACCGCCAAAAGCAGCATCAAACTTATATTTATTAAGCGCTTGCTTTAATCCTTGTGTCTTCATCACATCGGTATGCTTTTTACTACCGTGTGTAAATGGACCAACACCTTGATCAATGCCTTCTTGATTTGAATGAACAATTAAATCCCAACCTAATTTTTTGACCTGCTCATCACGAAACTTAATCATTTCTTTAAATTTCCATGTTGTATCAACATGCATTAAAGGAAAGGGCGGTTTACCAGGATAAAAAGCTTTACGCGTTAAATGCAACATAACAGCGGAATCTTTACCAACTGAATAAAGCATAACCGGGCGTTCAAATTCAGCAGCGACTTCGCGAATAATATGGATGCTCTCAGCTTCCAGCTCTTTTAAGTGGGTTAGTTTATGATCAGTCATTGAATAATTAAGGTTAGGTTAGTAATGAAAAGAGCAAAACACTCTTACATAGTAAAATATTTCTTCTATTTTAAGGTCTTTATATGCTTAAATCCATCATGAATAGTATTTAATTAAATGGTAATGTATCAAAAATGCGGCAATTAACAGGTTTAACTCATTTTTTCGACAAATATACGGGGACAATAAAAGCTGGGCAAGTGATTGAGTTTATGCAAGAACAATTCGCAGGGAGTGATTTAATTGTCTACGCGGAACCTTTGTCTGAGCAAAAAACAATTCTTGCAAAACTAAGCTTTGCAGCAGAAATGGTGAATTACGACAGCTATGCACAGCGTTTAGAATTTGTTTTTATTGGCACCGTTATTGATGAACAAATCCCCTTAACATATATAATTAGCGGTCTAAACTTAACTTTCTTTGGTCGTTGCTCTGTTTTACCCAAAGTTTGTGGTGTTGACCTTTATTTTTCAAACTACAAGCGTAGCAAAAATTTCTGTGTCCGACAAAAAATCACTATCTCGATTAAAGATTTAGTAAAAGAATTGAAAAAATCACAAAAAGCACTATGATCCTTAGACAATGCACATTAAAAATAATTTTTCGAGAAAATTATGGTCACTAAGCTTAAAACAATAATAACAGCCTCAGCAGTAGCCTTAATTCTACAGAGCAATTTTTTATTTGCCGCTGAATGTAATTTTATCCGATTACTTAAAAATAAAAGCCCAGGTACTGATGTCTTAAAAAGTAACTGTTCAAAAGAAAATACGCTCAGCATATCCAATCAACTGTTAATTGTAGCAGGTGGGCGAATCTGGATGGAATCAGGGGAGAGTGAAGCATCACTAAAGCAACAACTTATTTGCCAAAATAGAAGTAGTCAATCTATTCAGCTAAAAGTAACTGACCTACAATCGCCTTGGGTTTCTACGGAAAACTTAAAAGATTGTAATACATGGGTAAATAATCGCTTGATTTGTGATGTAGCAGCTGGGGAGAAGTTTTTCTGCATGACTGCTGAATTAAAAATCCCTCCCCAAAAAAATCAAAAGCAAGAAAGAACAACCTCTGTTTCTATGCGCAGCTTAGCAGAAGCAAATGAAAGTAAAGACCTTACGCTTAGCTTATCCAATGAAGAAATCTATATAAAATCTGCAATAAGGGAAATGCAAGCAGAGGTTAATTTATGTCGCGAACTGTATAACTCAAAAATGCCAATAGAGATCTTTTGGGAAGTTAAAGCACCAAATAGAGTAAGCGATGTTAGTGTTTTAACTGAAGAAAATACTGAATTAGGGAGCTGCATAAAAGATATTATTACGAATTACCAGTACCCAGAAATAAAGCAAGCAATTTCTTTTGTACATGAATTTTAATGTTTTTTAAGTAGTAGGGAAAAATAAACATCGAAAGGTGTTTATTTTTAATTTACTTAATTTAACATAATATACATTATGCGAAGTTATGTAGTAAGTAGGTGGGTGATAGCCCTTTTTATTTCTTTTACCTACTGACTAACCATATTGTCCTGTAACGCGGTATTTTTCTCTTCACCCGTCCGGCGCTTATCAATGTTGGTAAATTTACTCAAAGCTAATTTAATTGCGGATAAAAAAGCTATTTCTTTCTGCTTCATCCAATGTGCCGCGTAAAGTGAAGGCTATTATTAATAGCCGCCATATCACTGTAATCCAGTCCATGCAACAGACTGCACACAACGTCCATTTTTTTATCATAAAATGACGTACGGACCAGCCGTGTACCTAAGGTGAGCACCTTTTTCCTTTAGAGTTTATATAATCAACTATTAAGCCGTATGCTTATCTTTAAAGGTTCAATCAACCCCTTGCAACCACCCGCATCAAACTACGCCCTTTCATTGAACGACTTTGTTCTGGTTTTGTAAAAAATCCCAGCGTGATTGCGGTGGCAACCAAAGGACATTGTCTTGAAAAATACAAAAAAATAGCATCACGGTAAGTTTCAGATCTCGCTTATGTGCGTTGAATACCTGTATTAGCAAGCTTCATACGGGCTACATGAGCATGATTTTATTTGCCGATTTTTATCCGTACAAACAAAATTACACCTGAAATACGATAATTATCATAATTACGGTAATTAGTAATATCATAATTATGATAAATTATGTAAAAAATACCGTATTATGCGATAATAGCTTAAGTTTTCTGGATAATTTAGAGATAATAATTATGAATACCTCTGCACCTTTTATAAAATCACCTCGATTAACTGAACAAGAGGTTCATGCTGCCGCTCAGGATTTGATAGATGCAAATGAAAGTATTTCCTCTATTGCCTTATTAAAGTCATTGGGACGTGGCTCATTGACGACCATTACTAAATACATGGGGACTTTCAACCAAGGCGAAGACTTACCTATTCCAACTAAGCTAGCTGACTTTACCGAGCTACCGGAATCACTTTCTAGGTCAACTAAGTTATTAGCAATTAAAATTTGGGCTGAATCTCAGGAGATTGCAAATAATGAGCTTGAAAATCAACGCGCTGTTTTAAATCAGTCGGTTAAAATATCAGCTGAACGTCTTAAAGAAGCGGAGATTTTTAGTGATGAACAAGCCAAGCGTATTGATGAGATTGAAAGAAACTATCGCCATGAAATTGATTTATTAAAAAATGAATTAAAACAGGCCAATTTAGAACTACTTGATCAATCAGAGAATTTTAATAAGATAGCGATTGATTTTGAAGTATCAAAAAATGAGTGCCAACTCCTTAAAGAACAGCTATCAGCCACTAATTCACGCTTAGAAGATGCGGCAAAACAAAGTGATGCCGCTGTTAGCGAGGTTAAAAACAACCATCAAGCACTTGTTAATGAAATTAAGGAAGAATTGCAAGAATCAAAAAACACAGCGCAATTAGTTAAAGATGATTTTTCTGCTTTGCAAAAGCGCTTAGAGTCTGATAATAACCGACTTGACCTTCAAGTTTCAAAGCAGCAAATCAGCTTGGACTTGCTAACAACCCGTCTCGCAGAAGAAAAGCATCTCCGAGAAATAGATAGGAACGAAAACAAAACCTTGCGCGAAAAGTCTTCTGTGCTTGAAGGTGAGCTGAATGTTTGGATGAAGATTAATAACTGAAGTTATGCCTTATTGATTACGAATGAAAAGGATGACCCGTAAAACAAGCCCTAAAAAGCACTTCGTAAACCTCGTTATCTCGACTAAAAGTGTGCCGAATTGACGGCGTTTTAAGTTGTTATTTTTAATAGCATCACAATTACATAGTCTCTTCAGCAAAAATCCCCTAAAATGAGTCGCTTGTTTCTTTATTATTCCGAGGTTTTCAATGGGTAAAATTCAACTCATTACTCTCATTTTTTCTATCATTTTATTTATAGGTCTTTATTTGTTTTCTAACAATAATTCTGAAGTTGCTGAAGCGAATATCGCTGAAGGTGTTGAATTTTTAGCGACTAATGCAACTAAAGAAGGCGTTACTACTTTGGATAGTGGCCTGCAATATACAATTTTGACTGATGCTGAAGGCGCTAAACCTAGCAAAACATCTAATGTAACTGTTCACTACAAAGGCACTACTTTGGATGGCACTGAGTTTGATAGCTCTTACAGCCGCAATGCACCCGCTACTTTTCCTCTTAACCGCGTAATTGCAGGTTGGACTGAAGGTGTGCAATTAATGTCTGAAGGCGCTAAATATCGTTTTTTCATCCCTTCTGATTTGGCTTATGGCGCACAAGGCGCTGGTGGTGATATTGGACCTCATGCAACTTTAATTTTTGATGTTGAGTTATTAAGCATTAAATAAGACTGTTAGCCGTAACCCGTATGAAGCCAGTGTAATACGGGATATTTAATATGCTCAAGGCAACAGTAGGATGTGGCAAAGCGTAGCGTGCCCATCACACTGCAATGATGGGCATAGGATAAAGCTCTTTTGCCCACCCTACCTGAAAAAACTGAATTTAATGGTCATGAGCTGTTATCTTTTAGTTTTTGCAATGGCTTGCCTCGTATCCGTGCCTTCATACGGACTATATAATGAGCACAAATTCCTGATAAAAACTTCGGGAATGACGCTATTAGCGTCATTATTTTTGATACCAACTTTATATCTAGACTCCTTGGTTTTTCAATTCCAAAACCAAGGGTTTTTACTCTTTTTTACTACTAGCTTTTAACGATTTCCTTATGACTGATTTTCAATTTTTTGCCACCTCCCCTAAAGCAATGGAAGATATTCTTGCCAAAGAATTGAAAGATTTAGGCGCTGAAAATGTAAAAACGGCACTGGCTGGTGTGGCGTTTACAGGCACGATTGAATTGGCTTATAAAATTTGTTTATGGTCGCGTATTGCTAATCGAGTACTGCTAACGCTGGCTAATTTTACGGTGAATAGCCAAGAAGATTTATACGATGGTATTTATAAGGTCAATTGGTTTGACCATATGAAACCGGATGATAGCTTTGCTGTGTCATTTAATGCAAAAGGCTCTGAAGTTATCAATAATACGCATTTTGGCGCATTGAAAGTGAAAGATGCGGTCGTAGACCAAATGCGTAAGAAGTTTAATAAGCGCCCTGATATTAATCTGACCGCGCCTAATATCCGCATTAATGTTTATTTGAACCGTGATCAGGCAACTTTGAGCTTAGATTTATCTGGCGAAAGCTTGCATCGTCGGGGGTATCGAGATGTGACCCTCCCTGCCCCCATTAAAGAAAATTTAGCAGCTGCAATTCTTTATCGTAGTGGCTGGCCTGACTTAGCTAAAAAAGGCGCAAGTCTTATCGACCCCATGTGTGGTTCTGCTACGGTATTGCTTGAAGCAGCGATGATTGCAGCGGATTATGCGCCAGGCTTATTGCACGATTCTTATGGCTTTTTTAAATGGAAAAAGCATGATGAAGCCGCTTGGCAAACTTTAGTGGCTGATGCGCAAACACGTAAAGCAACTGCTTTACAAAATATGCCGACAATTGTTGGCTTTGATGCCAGCCGCCGAGCTGTTAATGCGGCGCTTTTGCATATTGAAAACGCACAATTACAAGACTATATCCATGTAGAACGTCGTGATATTAATGATGCGAGCCCTGCGACAAGCTGGCAACCAGGTATTGTTGTTTGTAACCCGCCGTATGGTGAGCGTTTAGGTGATAAGGAAGAAACAGCAGAGCTTTATCGACAGTTTGGTGATGTCTTAAAGAATCAATTTGTTAATTGGCAAGCCGCAATGATTATTAGTGACCCTGAATTAGGGTTTCGGATGGGGATTCGCTCTGAAAAGCCGATTACTTTTTTTAATGGCTCAATAGAATGTAAGTTATTGCGCTTTGCTATCGAAGAAAAAAACTTTTTTATTCCTAAAGCAAAAACACAGCAAGACCGCATTCAACAAGTCGTTAACAAGCAAACAGAGGAAGATCCACAGTCAGAAATGTTTGCTAATCGTTTAAAGAAAAACATTAAGAAGATGGCGAAATGGCTGAAGCGTGAGAATATTAATTGTTACCGTATTTATGATGCTGATTTGCCTGAATATGCGATTGCTGTTGATGTTTATCAAGGCCGTGAAACTTGGATTAATGTCCAAGAGTATCAAGCGCCTCGTTCGATTTCCCCCGAAAAAGCTAATGCCCGACTCTGTGCCGCGCTAGATAGAATTGCCGAGGTATTTGATTTAGATGAAGCTAATATTTTCTTAAAAGTGCGCAGCAAACAAAAAGGCAGTGATCAATACGAGAAATTATCTAGCTCGGAAGCTTATGAAGTAATTGAAGAACAAGGTGCAAAACTGTTTGTTAATTTTACCGATTACTTAGATACAGGCTTGTTTTTAGACCATCGCCCAATGCGTTTAAAAATTCAGCAAATGGCTAAAGGGAAACATTTTTTAAATTTATTTGCTTATACCGGCAGTGTTTCTGTTCATGCTGCTATTGGTGGTGCGGCATCAACAACCAGCGTGGATATGTCTAAAACTTATTTAGACTGGGCGCAGAAAAATATGGATTTGAATGCGCAGGATAGTGATAATTATTTTATCCATGCGGATTGTATGAAATGGCTGGATGATGCGGTTAATCAACCAGACTTAGAGAATACTTATGATTTAATTTTTCTTGATCCGCCTACTTTTTCTAATTCTAAACGTATGGAAGAAAATTTAAGTATTCAAGAAGATCATGTTGATTTAATTTTAAATGCTGCGGAGTTATTGAGTGATGATGGGGTGTTATATTTCTCCACTAACTTTCGCCGCTTTAAGTTAGATATGGATGCTTTATCGGACTTAAATATCAAGGATATTAGCGCTAAAACAGTTCCTGATGATTTTGCCAGGAATCCACGTATCCATTATTGCTGGGAAATTAGCACTAAAAGTGCATCGCCTTATCAGGTGAAAAATAAGACTATATAAAATACTCCTTCACTGCTACTTGCGGTGTAATGGGCACGGGATAAAGCCCCTTTGCCCATCCTACTTTGAAAAAACGATACTTATTCATTCGTAGCAAACAATTTAATGTCAATCATAGTCACCTAATCTTAATTTAGTGCTTAAAAACCTAATCTATTTTGTAGAAAAATCATGTAAACATAAGATTTTATTTTAAAATTTTATGTTTTTCTATAAAATAGACTCAAGAAATTAACTTAAGTGCCGATGACTGTACTAGATTTCATTATTTTTGGAGATAGTTGTGCTAAATATCAAATTTATACAAAAACTATTATTACTTTTTATTGTCGCTAGTTCCTTAGTTTCCTGCAGCCGCCAGAAGATTACTAAGGTAAAAGTCCCTCCTATTAAAATTTTATCTGCCATGGGGTATGGAACAGCAGATATCTATAAAAACTACTCTCCTGAACAACGTCGATTAATGAGTATGCGGGCATCAAAAATGGATGCTTTAAGAAATCTCGCTGAACAAATTTATGGTGTTCGAATTCACGGTCACACGACTGTATCGGATATGGTTGTTAGAAATGATAGTTATCGTTCTTATATTGATGCTTTTCTTAAAGGCGCACATGTTAAAAGCATTACCGCTTTAAATAATAATACCTACGAGTCTGTTGTTGAAATCACCTTAACGCCTAAATTTTTCACCTGTTTTTCTGGTGAGGCAAGTGCTTATAGCCAATGCTTTTCTAGGAGGCAAAAGTACTCAGAAAATAAGCATTCTGATTTAAAATTAGCAGGGGTTAGCAATAATTATTCATGTAATTCAGCTAATTGTTATCAATATCCTAGTATTTCTGGCTTTGATAATAAAACAAATTAAGCGGACTTAGCACTATGAAAAAACAAATAAATAGAGCTCTTTTAATACTACTTTTTGCTTTTTTGACTGCTTGCCAAAGCAGTAAGCCGGAGCAACTTGTTACTTGGGGTTATATAACGGGCGACCCAATCTTAGATGCAGGGCAAGAAGGTAATTTTTATCCGCAAATAGTCCATGAAAATGAAGGGGCTATTACCCCTTAGAGCTTATGCCTTTTAAATTTTATTTATTCATTTTATTTTTTTTACTTTCTGCTTGCAGCAATACAAGCGCAGTAAAAACAGTCGCGACTGAAAACAGCATTACCGTTGAAGGCCAAGCAGTAATTAAAAATGGCGCTCAACTATTAGCTCGCAAACAAGCAATACGTGATGCTATTCGTGAAGCCTCATTAACAAATAATAGCCAGCTTAGTAGCCATACTCGTGTTAATAACAATAGCATTGCTTTAGATACTTTTTCATTGCGTACCGCTGCCTTAGTTAAACAAACTAAAGTCATTGATGAGTGGATAGAAAAAGATATTTATTATGTGCGGGCTATTATTCAACTAACAAATGATCCAAGTTGCACCCCTATTTATCGTAAAAAAATAGTCGCGACTGCTTTTCCTTTTAGTCATCCTAGCCATACCAGCCTTTCTGAAAGCAATGATTTAAGCCCTGGAATCCCTCGTGAAATCACTAATTTATTGGCTCAATCAGGTAACTACTTAGCAAGAAATAAAACACATACGGTATTATTTCAACAAGCTGATTTAGCACCAGAATTACAAGAAAACCACCCCTATCAAGCTTCTGAAATTATTAATTTAGCGAGAAATAATCAAGCACAATTTGTTTTATCGGGAGTAATAAGAGACCTAGATTCTGCTGACCGCCATTACACAAGAGGTGCGGGGGTTTTCGCATGGTTAGGTTCTTTTTCCAGTTATTATAGTAATTCACGCACTATAACGATTGATATTTATGTGCATGATGGCTATACAGGTGCACTGCTTTTTCAACACCGTTATAAGGACACTGTGGATAGCTCTTTTTCCAGCATTTGGGTTCCAGATAATGTCATGGTCGGCAGTATTGATTTCAAAAATTCAGCAACCGGTAATGTCATTACCAAAATCATTAACAAAACAGCTCCAGAAATAGACTCTTCATTAAGTTGCTTGCCATTTTATACGCGTATCTTAAAAATTGAGGGTAATAAGATTTTTATTGATGCTGGCGCTCAGGAAAAAATAAACCAAGGTGATCAGTTAATTGTTTACCGAAGTTCAGGTGCAATTCATGCGTTAGACAGTGATCAAGAAATTGTTGGTTTATATAAGGAAGCAGCTGGCGTGCTAACTATTACTGAAGTAAATCCATTATTTTCAGTTGGAGAGCTAGAAGCTCCCCCTTATATGTTAGGTGTTGAGGTCGGAGACTGGGTGAAATCTTGGTAGCTTATGCTATTTCTACTTCTTGTTTAAAAACATAATTAGTTTTTAAACAATGGTCTAACCATTTTTCCAAAAAGTAATTTAAGCGCCATTTATAGTCCATTACTTCTTTCACCTTGCCTAAGTCGTCAATCGCACTAGCAACTTCTATACGCTTGTAATCACGTAAAACCTCTGCTGTGCGAACATCAAAATATAAACGTATTTTAACGGCAGGCTCTAAGATCATGCCAAATTCACTATCAAAAAAATGACTTAATTCGATTGTTTTTGTGTACGGAGATTGTTCCAAAATTTTCACATGTAACACAGGCTTTTCTTTTGAAAAGCCTTTTGCTGTCTCGTTTATCTCTTTAATATCAGGTATTAAGTAGAGGATTTTTTTATAATTTTGTTCGCAAACTGTTTGCAAACAAAATGATTTATTTAACGGGGTAACTTTTGCCATTGATGATAAAAAAGGGGGTTTAAACCTTAAGACTCCTTAATTCCTTTAATTTCACCGGCTATTTCAAATTCACCAGGTTTTATTTCTTTACTGCGAATCACTTCTACATAAGCAATCATAGGGGGCGTTAAGCTTTTTTCCGGCATAACCGTTACTTCCAAGGCAATACCAGTATCAATTGACTGAGATGTTAGAAATAAAATACCTGAACCACTGATATTAATGGACTTCCCCATAAAAACATCATTGGAATCAGGGAATTTATAACTGATATTGCATCGAGTTTCCATACGAATAAAGTCTCTTGATTCACTACTCTCCAACATAAGTCTCTCCAAATAATCTGCTAAATTAACAATTGATCTGCTTACTTCGTTTCTTAAGGCATAAGAATAACGTAAAATGTAATTTTAAGACAATTATTTTCTGTATAAACATGACTCAAACGACGGTATTAACAGGCATAACCACCACAGGAACCCCTCATTTAGGTAATTATGTTGGAGCAATTCGCCCAGCTATTGAAGCCAGTAAGGAAACGGGTGTTAGTCCTTTTTATTTTTTAGCTGATTACCATGCACTTATTAAATGCAATGATCCTGAAAAAGTTCACCAATCAAGTTTAGAAATTGCAGCAACTTGGCTAGCACTAGGGCTAGATACAGATAATGCGACTTTTTATCGTCAATCAGATGTTCCTGAAATAATGGAATTAAGCTGGATGCTAACCTGCGTGACAGCAAAAGGCTTAATGAATCGTTCGCACGCTTATAAAGCAATGGTTGCTGAAAATGAAGCCGCTGCTAATAATGATGCTGATAAAGGTATTACTATGGGGCTATTTAGCTACCCTATTCTTATGGCAGCTGATATGTTGATATTTAACGCGAATAAAGTGCCTGTCGGTAAAGACCAAATTCAGCATATAGAAATGGCTCGTGATATTGCATCACGTTTCAACCATATATATGGTGAGCACTTTACGCTACCAGAAGCGATTATTGATGATAAAGCATCCATTTTATCTGGCTTAGATGGCCGCAAAATGAGTAAAAGCTATAATAATACGATTCCTTTGTTTGTACCGGAAAAGAAACTTAAAAAACTGATTAATAAAATCAAAACAAACTCTTTAGAACCCGGCGAACCAAAAGAGACTGAAGGCTGTACATTATTTAGCACCTATCAAGCTTTTGCCAATGAAGAAGAAGTCGCAGAAATACGCAAACAATATGCAGCAGGCATCGCTTGGGGAGAAATGAAAAAAGTCCTATTTGAAAAAGTGAATGCTGAAATTAGTCCCGCTAGAGAGCGTTATGACAGTCTAATAAATGATCCTAAGTTTATTGAACAAAAATTACAAGAAGGTGCTGTTAAAGCTCGAACTATTACCACTCCTTTTTTAATTGAGTTACGCAAAGCAATTGGAATTCATAAATTTAGTTAGCTACAAGAATTATTTTCAATGACTTGGCTAAGGATGGGGGTAGCTTCTCATTATCCACAGGATCGAACTCCTGAATAAATGGAACGCAGGTCTTTAGCCTGCATTGATTCAGTGGCAGGCTAAAGACCTGCGTTCCATTACCCGTTGATAATGAGAAGTTACGGATGGGGGGAAGCGGATTTTTGCGAACCCCATCACTTTATTCGTTGAATTGATAGGATTCACTGCGCCCACCATATCCTATGGAATGTTCAGTATTAATCATCGCCCTGTTATTTGAAAAAATGGCGGGCATTAATAATTTTAAACATAAATATCACTACTTATGGAAACAACACATTCTCATTATTTAATTGATATTTTAGAGCTGTTGTTAGCCACAGTAGTTGTAGTTCCTATCTTTCATCGGTTACGCTTAGGTGCTATCCTCGGGTATTTAACAGCTGGAGCAATACTCGGCCCTTGGGGCTTAGCGCTTTTTTCAGAGCTTGAGGATATTAGTCACCTTGCAGAGTTTGGGGTGATTTTCTTATTATTCCTTTTAGGTATCGAGTTAAACCCCAAAAAATTATGGCAAATGCGTAAATTAGTTGTTGGCTTAGGACTTAGCCAGTTATTAATTACCTCTGCCGTTATTTATTTATTTTGTATCGCACTCAAGCTAACACCACAAACCTCTTTGGTGATCGCTTTTGGGCTTTCATTGTCTTCTACAGCTTTTTGCTTAAATTTGTTAGAAGAACGCGGTGGAATTTCCACAGAAATGGGCAAGATATCTTTTGCTATTTTATTATTACAGGATATTTCTGTTGTCCCATTATTGGCTATGGTTGCGATGTTGGCCGGTGGAGATATTAGTGCAAGCGATTCAGGGCTCAATATACTCTATGCTGTTTCTGCCATTTTTGGCTTATTATTAATTGGTCGTTATCTACTTAACCCCGTACTAGATAAAGTTGTTGCCAGCCAAGATCCCGAGGTTTTTATTGCGGTGGCATTACTGTTAGTTTTGAGTGTATCTTGGGGGATGGAAGCAATTGGGCTATCTATGGCTCTTGGGGCATTTATTGCTGGGTTAATGCTTGCTGAATCTCATTACCGACACCAAATTGAGGCTGACATCTTACCTTTCCGAGGCATCTTATTAGGATTGTTTTTTATGACTATTGGGATGGGTGCTGATTTTGGCTTGTTATGGGAGAATTTGAGCAGTATTATTCTTTTAACATTAGCACTCATGACCAGTAAAGCGACTGTCATCTATCTTTTAGCTCGCTTAAATGGCACGCTCCATGACACCTCTTTACGGTCAGCTATATTACTTTCCCAAAGTGGGGAGTTTGGTTTTGTTATGTTTGGTTTTGCTGCTAATTTAGGCTTGTTAGATGCACACATCAGCCAAGCCTTAATTCTAATAATCACTTTAAGTATGATTTTCACTCCCTTTATTGTGAAAATCAGTAATGTTTTATTATCAAAATTTAATACTTCAGTTTCCAGTAATACCGAGCCTGATCATCATATTTTTATCAAAAATTCAGATGGACATGTTATTTTAGCTGGCTTTGGTCGTGTCGGGGCAAGAATTGGCGCGCTTCTAAATGCTGCCAATGTTAATTACCTTGCTATTGATATGGACCAGAAGCGTATAAAAGCTGCTCGCGCACAAGGTTTTCCCGTTTTTTATGGCGATGCAAGTAACCCAAAGATTTTACGTGCCGCAAGAGCTGAACATGCAAAAATGATTGTTATTGCTTTGGATAACCCTAAAAACATTGACCACATGATTCCCTTGATACGAAAATCCTACCCAAACACTCCCATTCATGCCAGAGCCCTTGATAGGCAGCATTGTGCTGATTTAATTAGCCAAGGCGTGACCTCTACCGTATCAGAAACGCTAGAAGTAAGCTTACGGCTCACTGAAGAGATCTTATTAGGTAGTGGTGTTAGTCAAAAAGAAATCGAACAAGTTATTCATGAATTTAGAGATGATTATTATTTAGATGTCGTGCAAAAAATAACTGAAAATAAAGTTGTGATGGGCGAGCTAAGCCACTAAAACTCTTATAAACACTTGCTTCGATTAATTAAACTCTATATCCTTACATATTACACATATAAATTTAGGCTGGCATTTTGGTACGTTTTTTTCTGATCTTTTTATTTCTATTTAGCACCTTGTCCTTTGCTAATACAAAAGATTTAATTATCACTCAAAAAGGTGATATTTTTACCGACTTTAATGTCGAAATGTATGAAGATAAAAGTGCCGCTCAAAGCTTTGCTGAAATAAAAAAATCTAAATTTACTCCACACTCAAACCGTATTAGTACAGGCTATTCGGAGTCTATTTTTTGGTTTCGTTTTACCTTAGTCAATAACAGCGACCAAGACCTTATTTATTTTGCAGAATTTACGGAAAACTTTGCTCATAAAGTGCATGGTTTTATCTCTGAAAAAAAACTATTTAATTTTTCTGAAGACAAACAAGGTGTAGCATACTTAGCGCTAGAAAACTCTGATGAGCTTTTAAAACCAAAATTTCAAATTAATATTAAAAGTGGCGAATCTAAAACTGTTTATTTAAATATTTTTGGACTTTATGCCAATTTTACCTCTTTTAATATTATTGATACTCCCACCCTCAATTTATATGAGCTCAAACATACGGGATTTTATTCGGTTTATTTTGGTGCCATCTTAGCCATACTAATCTACAACTTAGCTATTTATGCTTTTATTAGAGAAACAGCTTATTTATATTACACCGTTTATGTTGCTTCATTCCTTATCTGGCAGCTCGGTGTCAATGGTTTTTTCCCTTTTGATCGATTCTCCAGTTCATTTAGCTACTATTTAAATGGTTTATCAGTCCCTATCGGCTTGTCTTTTTTAATGTGCTTTGCACGTACCATTTTAGAAACGAAAACACGCCTACCTAAACTTGATCGTATTATTAAAGCGATAGCTTCCCTCTATTTTTTGCTCGCATTGACAGCTATCTTTTTTACTCATTATTCATTTATAGTCATTAGTTTTATCACAACTTTTAGTATGCCATTTTTATTGTATACCGGCTTTAAGAGTTATCGCGATGGAAATGGTAGTGCGTTAATATTTTTAATTGCTCAAGCTGCATTTTTATCAATGTCTACCCTATTTGCACTGATGACCGAGGGCTATTTAGAATATAGGCTAATGACTAAACATGGCTTAATTGCCGCCTTTCTAGTAGAGATTTTTATCTTTTCACTCGCTATTGCATACCGAATACGTATGCATGAGCAAGAAAAATTAAAAATCATTAACCAAGCAAACAAAGAGTTAGATAAAAAAGTTAAAGAACGTACTTTAGAATTGGAACTTTCCCAAGTAAAACTTAAAGAGCTGGCTAGTAAAGATCCGTTAACAGACCTCTTTAACCGGCGTTTTTTATATGAAATAAGTAATGAACTAATTCTTATTGCAAAAAGAGATAAAACACCTATCAGTGTCATCATCTTCGATATTGATAACTTCAAAAAAATTAATGATACTTTTGGCCATACGATTGGGGATGATGTTATTGTTGAATTTGCAAAATTACTCAAACAAACACGAGAATCCGATATTGCTGCTAGATTTGGTGGTGAAGAATTCCTTTTGATTTTGCCTAACACCTCTGAAACGGGCGCTTTAGAGATCGCCAATCAAGTACGTAAAGAGGCAGAAAACCTATCTATTCGCACACTAACTGATTCCTTGTCTTTTACTGTTAGTGGTGGTGTTAGTAGTGTTCTAATTGCAGCTGATACCGGTATTGAGCTTACTATTCATAGAGCTGACCAAGCACTTTATCAAGCAAAGAGAAGTGGCAAGAATAAAATCCAAAGCTTCACCTCCTATTAACTAAGCAACTTGCTTTAGCCTTATAAAAATTAACACAGAGTTAGAATGACAAACAAACAAAATAATTTATCATGGAGCAATTATCTCGAACTATGCAAGCCTAAAGTCGTGTTATTGCTCGTGTTTACAGCTAATGTCGGCATGTTATTAGCCGTGCCAGGCATGCCCCCTATTGCTGAATTTATTTATGCCACGCTTGGTATAGGTTTAGCTTCAGCTTCAGCGGCTGCAATTAATCACTATATCGACCAAAAAGCTGATGCAGAAATGGCTCGTACAAAAAATCGCCCTTTACCATCGGGGGAGCTAAACTCAAGTAACGTGCTTATTTTTGCCGCAATGCTAGGAATGATTGGTATGTTAATTTTGATTTTATTAATTAACACATTAACTGCCGTTTTAACCTTTTTATCTTTGATTGGTTATGCAATTATCTATACCGTTTACCTCAAACGCTTAACACCCCAAAATATCGTCATTGGAGGGGCTGCAGGTGCCGCTCCTCCCGTTTTAGGCTGGTGTGCAATGACGGGTGAGGTCCACCCTTATGCTTTATTATTATTTTTACTTATTTATGTTTGGACACCCCCACATTTTTGGGCCTTAGCTATCGCAAGACGTGCTGAATATGCAAAAGTGGATATTCCTATGCTTCCTGTTACACACGGAACTGAATTCACCCGGTTGCATATCTTGCTTTATACCATCTTGCTTTTTATCGTAACGCTACTGCCTTATTTAACAGGAATGAGCGGTTTAATCTACCTTATCCCTAGCGCAGGGTTAAGTTTAGGCTTTATTTTCTTTGCTATTAAAATGATGCGTACTAAAGATGATAAAACAGCCATGCAAACGTTTGCATACTCTATTGTTTATTTAATGTTGCTTTTCGCCTTTTTATTGGTAGACCATTACTACCGCTTTACTTTCTAGGATTAAAATGAATTTCTGGGAAAGTAAAAAACTATCTGAGATGTCAACTAAAGAATGGGAATCTTTGTGTGATGGCTGTGCTAAATGCTGTTTAAATAAGTTAGAAGATGAAGACACTGAGGAAATATTCTTTACCCGTGTTGTCTGTGATTTGATTGATTTAGAAAGTTGTCAATGCACTAAATACCAAGAGCGAACCACTCTAGTTCCTGAGTGTATAAATTTAACTCAACATGACTTTTCTGAGTACACCTGGCTCCCAGATACTTGTGCTTATAAACTACTCAGTGATGGAAAAACACTACCCTCTTGGCATCCTCTTATAACAGGTAGTCGGGAAAGTGTTTTTAATGTTGGTGCTTCTATCCGAAGCTTTGCGATAAAAGAATCACAAGTGGATGACCTTGAAGATCATATTATTGAATGGGGTTAAAAAGTTAGCGTAAGAAGGTTAAAATTTCTAAGATCAGTGGCATGACCGCTTTCATAAAAAGGCTATGTCACTGTTAGGTATTTTGTCATGCAATAATCCATCTCCCCCCGTATTTCGTGCCTGCATACGGGCTACATAATAGATGAATTATTCCTTTCAAGCTGGCTTATTTTTCCAACACTTAATGGTGACATAGCCAACAAAAAAGCCGTACTAATCGATTGATTAGTACGGCTTTTGTTTTAAAAAAATCTAAAAAATTATTGTCCTAATACATCCTTACGAGTGCTTTCTGCAATGGCAGCAGCTTCACCAATTAAATCAGCCGGTACACCTAGCTCTGTTAATGTTGCACCTAAATGCTCCATAACGGCGTCAAAATGAGAGTCATTTAACCCCATTTTTACTAACCGCGCATGAACTGAACGCATATCACCGCCCGTGTAGGTATTTGGTCCACCAAAAGCCATCGTAAAAAAGGCTTTTTGCTTGTTAATTTGCTCTTCCATATTCGTTTTGCCAAAAAAACGATTAATACGGTGATCACTCAATACTTTACGATAAAAAAGTTCTACTGCCGCGTTAACAGCGGCTTCACCACCAATTCTATCGTATAAAGTTGTAGTTTCAGTTGAAGCTGAAGTTTCTTCAGTCATGTTATATCCTCTTTATTGTTATTGTTATTATTGACGCTCTGCAATATTAGCAATTAATGTCATAGGATGCAATGACTGTTTTTTAAGTAATGAGAAAGAAAAACCTTTTTAAAATAAGGCATTGCAATTACCATTCTTTTTATAATGCTTAAGCAGTTGTACTAAGTGAGTTTAATGGGTTTTACACCATACCTACTTCATTCTACTCACTTTACAAAATGTTAATTTACACTAGATGCCTACTTAATTCGCCTTCTAAAAATCCATTGCTGCCCTCACGCAATTTAAAACACCATAGTTATACGCCTCATTTAATGATTCAAAAACGGGCTTCATACTCGCGTTTTTTTCTGCCAATAAACTTAGAATTTCATCTTGGATATTATTGATTTCCTGCTCGCTTAACTCTACAACATCCTTTAATTCAATAACGCGCTGTTCTATTCCTGCCGCCAAATGCGTATAAATAGTGCCTTCTTTTAATGATCTCTGCACAGCAATTTTCTCAATAGAAAACCCCACTTTAAACAAAGCGACACTTTCATCCGCTGTTTCAGTCAATGATGAGTTTTGATCTTGAACTGTTTGAATATCCGCAATAACTGCTAAAAAGTCATCCGCATATAAGTCTAATTTTCGCTCACCTACCCCAGATATTTGGGCAAACTGCTGATGATTTAATGGGGCTCTTTCTACCATTTCGGTTAAAGTCGCATCATTAAATATAATATACGGCGGCACATCTTGATCATCCGCTAATTCTCGGCGTTTAGCGCGTAGTGCATTCCATAAAACATTATCGCTATGACGAGCAAAATCTCCTCGGCTAATTTTGGATTTTTTAGTTTTTGCTTTAGCTAAATCCTTACGAAAGCGTATTTCTTCTTGACCTTTTAAAAGGGGCCGACATTTTCCGTTTAATTTCAATGCACCATAGCCTTCAAAGTCAATATCGACTAAGCCCCGTACGACCAACTGGCGAAAAACTGAACGCCATTGCGTTTCATCTAATGCTGTTCCAATACCAAAGGTACTTTGCTTATCATGCGCAAAGCTTTTAATGCGCTCATTGGATTTACCCAATAAAACATCCATTAAATAATTAACACCAAAGCGCTGTTCCGTACGATAAATACAAGATAAAGCTTGCTGCGCAGCAATCGTGCCATTCCATGTATCTACCGGCTCTAAGCAAGTATCGCAATTACCACAAGCTTGCTCTTGCTGCTCACCAAAATAATTCAGTAAAACCTCACGGCGACAAGAAACTTGTTCGCACAGGCCTAGCATGGCATCTAACTTATGCAGCTCAACTCGTTTATGGTTTTCATCGGCATCTGAACCTTGCAACATTTGCCGCAGACTAATAACATCTTGTAAACCATAACTCATCCACGCATTGGCTGGTTCCCCATCACGCCCAGCTCGCCCTGTTTCTTGATAATAACCCTCTATACTTTTAGGCAAATCTAAATGCGCAACAAAGCGTACATTGGGTTTATCTATACCCATTCCAAATGCAACAGTAGCCACTATTACAATGCCTTCAGACATTAAAAAATCATGTTGATGTTTATGACGAATTTCATGCGATAAACCGGCATGATAAGGGTAAGCATTCACCCCTTTTTCTTGTAGCCATTTAGCCGTTGCCTCCACTTTTTTACGTGATAAACAATAAACAATCCCTGCATCCCCCTCGTGTTCCGCGCGTATAAAAGCAAGTAACTGCTGACGTGCGTTATCTTTTTGTACGATGGTATAACGAATATTAGGCCGATCAAAACCACTAATAAATAACGGTGAATTTTCCAGACCTAAACGCTGGATAAATTCCTCACGCGTGCGTTGATCTGCTGTTGCCGTTAATGCGATACGCGGTGTATTTGGGAAGCGATGCGTTAATAAGGAAAGCTGTAGATAATCGGCACGAAAATCATGCCCCCATTGAGAGACACAATGCGCTTCATCAATGGCAAATAGAGCAATATTTAATCGTGCAAATAATTGCAAAGTGGCTTCTGATGTCAGTCGTTCAGGTGCCACATAAAGTAAATCTAGCTCACCTTGAATGAGTTGATTTTCAACCTCTCTGACCTGCTCATAGCTTAAACTAGAATTTAAAAAGGCCGCCTTAACACCTAATTGATGCAAGGCATTCACCTGGTCTTGCATAAGCGCAATTAAGGGAGAAATAACAATTCCGACCCCTTCTCGTACTAAAGAAGGTATTTGGTAGCATAAGGATTTACCGCCGCCTGTAGGCATTAAAACCGCAGCACTGTTCCCTGAAATCAATTGATTTACAATCTCAGCTTGTTGGCCTCGAAAACCTTCATAGCCAAAAACTGAGTGTAAAACTTGCTCTGCTGATTGGCCTGTATAACGTGCCATAAAATCCACATCCGTTCCAGTGTAAAGTATATAATGAGTCTATTATAAATCAGCAGTGAAACCTTTTTATTATTTTGAATCAATCAAACACACATCGCTTGCCACTATTGCTTAAAAATCAACAGCAAGCGCTTATAAAAAAAGGTCTCAAAGGTATAGAAAAAGAAAGCCTACGCCTATCCGCTAATGGCTTTATTGCGCAGACCCCACACCCCTACTCACTAGGATCAGCTCTTACAAACCCGCATATTACGACTGATTATTCAGAAGCGTTATTAGAGTTTATCACCCCCCCTCTTGCAAATATTGAAAGCACGCTTGCATTTATGACTAAGATTCATCAATTTGTGTACAGCCAATTAGATGATGAATTTTTGCTCGCCGCCAGTATGCCTTGTGGTATTCGGGGGGATGAAAGCATTCCTATTGCCCAATATGGAAAATCCAATATTGGACAAATGAAACATATCTATCGTCAGGGATTAGCACATCGTTATGGGCGAACTATGCAATCTATTGCAGGTATCCATTTCAACTATTCTGTTCCAGAAAATTTATGGCCGACATTACATCGACTGGAAGGCTCACCATTATCGCTAGAAGCCTTTAAATCTTCAGCTTATTTCGATTTAATTCGCAATTTTCAACGCCAGGGCTGGATTATTTTGTATTTATTTGGTGCCTCCCCAGCTATTTGTAAAAGCTTTTTCGCTAGTCGTCCTGAACTTATGGCGCAGTTTGAACATTTTGATAACTGCTCTTTATACCATCCCTATGCGACCTCACTGCGTATGAGTGATATTGGCTATAAAAGTAATAACCAAGCTAATTTAGAAATTGATTACAACTCACTCGATGGCTATGTTGACAGCCTATCCACCGCTATTAACACACCAAGCCCTGAGTATGAGGCCTTTGGCGTAAAAATTGATGGTGAGTATCAACAATTAAATAGTAACTTGTTACAAATTGAAAATGAATTTTATAGCACGGTACGCCCAAAACAAATCATTAACCCGTGCGAAAAACCCACCCTCGCACTTAAACGCCGTGGCGTTCATTATGTGGAAATTCGCTCATTGGATTTAAACCCTTTTGAGCCGATTGGTATTAATGCATCACAATCACGATTTATGGAAGCCTTTTTATTAACTTGTTTATTACAAGATAGCCCAAAAAGTGACGAGACTGAATCACAAATTAACAATAATAACCAACTTAAAGTCGCCCATAATGGTCGCCAGCCTAACTTAAGCCTTACTAAAAACAATCAGCGTATTTCACTAAAGGATTGGGCTAATGAAATATTGGATAATATGCAAGCTGTCTGCGAGATTTTAGATGCTGACGAATCCGGCAAGCTTTATAGCTTAGCTTTAACCGAGCAACGACAATTGGTTAGCAATTCAGAATTAACGCCATCAGCAAAATTATTATCCACTATGCGCCGAACTGATATTCCTTTTGGCCGCTTTGCTGATAACATTTCGCAACAACATGCTGAAACCTTTAATGCACAAAAACTTAGCTCGGTTGATACCGATTTCTTTACACATTTAGCCAAGCAGTCTCATCATAAACAAGCAGAAATTGAAGCTAAAGACGAACGTTCTTTAGATAATTTTTTAGCTCACTATTTTTCTCAAGCTTAATCATACTATGCCATCTATTGAACAAACACTCTCTGAATTACAAGGTAAGAACCCTCGTAAAGTCCTAAGACATGCTTTAGAAAACTATGACAAAGTTGCTATTTCTTTTAGTGGAGCTGAAGATGTCGTCTTAATTGATATGGCATTAAAAATTCGTAAAGATATCCAGGTTTTTTCACTGGATACCGGCCGACTACATAAAGAAACCTATCAATTTATAGAGCAAGTTAGAAAGCATTATTCCATTAATATTGAACTACTCACGCCTGATTACAGTTTATTAGAGCCTTTTGTTAAAGAAAAAGGCCTGTTTAGTTTTTATAATGACGGCCATAAAGAGTGCTGTGGCATTCGTAAAGTAGAGCCATTACGCCGAAAATTGGCCACCGTTGACGCATGGATTACCGGCCAACGTAAAGATCAAAGTGTTGATACACGCCAAGACTTACCTGAAATTCAAGTTGATCCCGCGTTTTCTAGCGAAACCCACAAGCTCATCAAGTTTAACCCTTTAGTTAACCAAAGTTCTGCGCAGATTTGGGATTATATCGAAGCCTATCAAGTCCCTTTTAATGCTTTACACCAGCAAGGCTTTATCAGCATAGGTTGTGAACCTTGTACGCGCTCTGTATTACCTAATCAACATGAACGTGCTGGCCGCTGGTGGTGGGAAGACGCAACTAAAAAAGAATGTGGTTTACATATCTCTAAGGATCAAAGCTAATGAAAATTCAATGGTTTCCGGGGCACATGCATAAAGCAGGCAAAGAAATTAAAGAAGCAATGCCCGAGATCGACTTATTAATTGAAATTGTTGATGCTCGTCTGCCTTTTAGCAGTGCTAACCCACTACTTTCTGATTTACGCGGTAATAAACCCTGCATCAAAATTCTTAATAAAGCAGATTTGGCGGATCCAAAACGCACGCAAATTTGGCAAGATTATTTAGAGCAAGAAGAAGGCGTTAAAACCCTGGCAACTATTGCCCTAAATTCAGATGCTGTGCCCAAGGTTATCGAATTGTGTCGTAAATTAGTACCGAATAAAACAGAAGCAACTAAAGTGATGCATGTATTAATCATGGGGATTCCTAATGTTGGCAAATCAACACTGATTAATGCACTCGCAGGCCGTACTATTGCAAAAACAGGTAATGAACCTGCTGTTACCAAGCGCCAGCAACGCATAGACTTAAATAACGGTATTATTTTATGTGATACCCCTGGCATGCTCTGGCCTAACCTAGAAAACATTAATACCGGTTACCGCTTAGCAACCACAGGCGCCATTAAAGACACGGCTTTAAAACATGATGATGTTGCCTCTTTTGCCGGTGATTTTTTACTTAACCATTACCCAGAAGCTCTGAAAACGCGCTATCAAATCAACAAACTTCCTGATAATGATTATGACTTATCCCATGTTATTGGTAAAAAACGCGGTTGCTTACGTGCCGGTGGTCATATTGATATGGATAAAGTGGCTAAAATTTTATTAGCTGAAATCAGAGATGGTTCTTTGGGGCGTTTAACCTTAGAAACCCCAGAAATGATGATAGAGGAATTAAAAGCACTTGAAATTGAGCGCGCTAAAAAAGCCGAAAAACAAGATAAACGTAAACAAAAATGGAAAAAGAATAGGGATTAAAAATGCTCCGCCCCAAAAAAATCATGAGCATGTATCCAAGCTATTACTCATAAATAGCAATAGCTTGGATGCATATCTAGCCCCCTCTCCTGCAGGAGAGGGCTGGGGTGAGGAAAATAAAATCAACACCTTATCTTTTTGCGAAAGCCATGCCCCCAATACCGTGCGGGCAATCTCTTGTGGTTGTCCTTAATTCACAAAAAACCACAAACAGATTTTACCTAATAACATTACGATTTACAGGTACCCACGAGGGCATCCTTACAGTTTCACTACCTACCCACTAGCAGGCTTATGTTTAGTACTCGATTCACCCAACATTCCTTAGTCACTGAAGCGCATAAAACCATTCGCTGCTATCAAGCAACTCCCAAAATAACAGTTGATGCAACGATGGGCAATGGCCACGATACCGACTTTTTAGCCTGCCACAGCGAAACTGTGTATGCCTTTGATATTCAAAAAGCGGCCTTAAATTCCACAGAGCAACGCTTACAAAAAACCAACCGCCTCCATAAAGTACATTTAATTCAAGCCAGCCATGAATTAATGCAACAATATTTACCTGGCTCAGAAAAAGTCGATGTCTTTATGTTTAACCTTGGCTACCTGCCGCACAGCGATGAAGCCATCATCACTCAAACAACCAGCACTTTACTTGCATTAGAATCTGCAATTAACTACCTTAGCCCTACTGGTATTATTAGCATTATGACTTACCCAGGGCATAATGGCGGAAAAACCGAAATGGATGCAGTTATAAACTGGCTACATTTGCAGAGCAATGAATGCGCAATAACGCATATACACAGCCAGCAAGAAACAGCCACCTCCCCTCACTTATTCACTTTAGTAAAACAATAACTATGGCTTTATTACTTTTCCCTTTACGCAATGTCCCCGACGATGAAGCAGAAGATATTCGTGATGTCTTAACTGAAAATTCGATAGCATTTTATGAAACCAAAGCTGGAAACTGGGGCATTTCCATGCCTGCTATTTGGTTATCGGATGAATCCCAATTAGAGCAAGCTCGTACTGCTATCAATACCTATCAAGAAGAACGTAAAAATTACTTACAGAATGAATACAACAAGCTTAAAGAATCCGGCCAAGAAAACACTTTTTTAAAAAACCTCTGGTACCGCCCTGTTTCTACCTTACTCATCTTAGCGGCTATTACACTCGTATTTTATCTATCTATTAAGCTAGTTTTTGACTTTGCTGCTTAGCCAGTAGCTTAGGTTATATTACTCGCTTAACAAGGTTTTTGAAATGACCGGTTAGGTTCTGACATACCCCGACTATTCACTCTTTAATTTATAAAAATCAATCCATATTAAGGTTACTCACCATGAAAATTATTATTGTAGGTGGCGTCGCAGGTGGCGCAACAGCAGTAGCACGTAGTAGACGTAACGACGAATCAGCTGAAATTATTTTAGTTGAACGTGGTAACTACATTAGTTTTGCAAATTGTGGGCTTCCTTATCATATTTCAGGAGCGATTGCTGAGCGAGAGCAATTACTTGTGACTTCTGAACAAACCTTTAAAGACCGTTATCGAGTACAAGTTCGTAGTGGTACTGAAGCAATTAGTATTGACCGAGAAAATAAAACGCTACGCTTACGCAATCTAGCGACAGGTACTGAATTAGATGAGCCTTACGATAAACTACTATTATCTCCAGGCGCAATTCCAATACACCCTAGGCTTCCCGGCATTGATTCAAAAAGAGTCTTTAGTTTACATAATATTCCTGATTTAGATAATATTATGGACCACCTAAGCCAACATTCAACTCGACGTGCTGTCGTTATCGGTGGTGGTTTTATCGGTATAGAAGCCGCTGAAAATTTACATGATAGAGGGATTTCTACTACTTTAGTCGAAGGAATGGATCAAATTCTTGCGCCATTAGATTATGAAATGGCTGCCATTGTGCACTCTCATGTTCATGATAAAAATATTGAACTATACTTATCTAATAAGGTGGAAAGTTTTGAGGACAAAGAGGATTACACGGTCGTTTTTCTAAGTAGTGGTCGACGCATTCAAGCCGATATTATCATTATGGCAATTGGTGTACGTCCTCAAACAGCTTTAGCTAAATCAGCAGACCTTGAAATTGGCACAACTGGGGGTATCAAAGTCAACAACTACCTACAAAGTTCTGATCCTGATATTTATGCTGTGGGGGATGCCATCGAAATCACACAAACAATTAATGGAAAGCCAGCGCTTATTCCTTTAGCCGGCCCTGCCAATCGTCAAGGTAGAATTGCTGCTGATAACATCGCTTTCAATAATAAAAAACAATATCAAGGAACCTTAGGTACATCTATTCTAAAAGCATTTGATTTAACCGCTGCATCGACAGGATTAAATGAAAAACAGCTACTCTCAGCAAATATCCCTTTTTTAAGCTGTATCACTCACAGCGGCTCACATGCCAGCTATTACCCTGGAGCAAAACAAGTTAGCATCAAATTGCTTTTTACTGCTCAGGGGGACATCTTAGGCGCTCAAGCAGTTGGGGCTGCAGGCGTTGATAAACGTATTGATGTTATTGCAACTGCAATACAAGGTAAACTTTCCATTGAAGATTTAACTGACCTAGAGCTTGCGTATGCACCACCTTATAGCTCAGCTAAAGATCCCGTAAATATGTCTGGCTATGTTGCTAGCAATATACTCAATAAATCTGTCGAGGTTATTGACTGGAAAGAACTACAAAATATTCTTGAATCAGATAATGCCTCACTACAATTATTAGATGTCCGTACTGCAGAAGAATTTGAATTCGGCAGTATTCCTACTGCTCTTAATATTGATATTAATCATTTAAGGGCACAAACAAAGGAAATTGATACCACAGTCCCTATTATTGTCTTTTGCCAGGTTGGCATACGAGGCTATCTTGCTTACCGAATACTAAAACAGCTTGGGTTTGAACAAGTACGCAATTTATCGGGCGGGTATAAAACCTATTCATGGGCTGTCGATAAGCAGTCTAACCCAGATATTTTTCATTATGATGATCTCAAACTTCGTGACCCCATTGATGTGGAGGCAGAACGTAATGGCTCAACTCACGACCTCATTAGTTCTGATACGAATAATGATATACACAGCTTAAATGCGGTTGGACTGCAATGCCCAGGCCCTATAATGAAAACCTATAAAGCAATGGCTGCACTTGATACCGGTGAATTACTAGAAGTAACGACCTCTGACCCTGCTTTTGGCCGAGATATTCGTGCATGGTGTAAAAAAACGGGCAACAATCTATTATCTATTAAAGCAGAAAAAGGCCTTATTATTGTTCTACTTCGTAAGGCTGAAATTACCCTGTCAGCAACAAACTCGGCAGCGACACAAAAAGACAAACTCACCTTAGTTGTCTTTTCAGATGACTTAGATAAAGTCATGGCAAGTATGATTATTGCAAATGGAGCTCTTGCAATGGGTAAGCCTGTCAGCCTCTTTTTTACTTTCTGGGGGCTAGATGTCATTCGTAGAGAAGATGCTCCTTCTGTTAATAAACCTTTAATGGATCGACTATTTGGTACCATGCTCCCTGCAGATATTAACCATCTTGATTCTATCTCAAAAATGGATATGCATGGGCTAGGTGCAAAAATGATTCGCAAAGTCATGCAGGATAAAGGTGTAGAAACACCTGCAAACTTATTAAAAAGTCTTATTGAAGGCGGCGCTCAACTCATTGCCTGCCAAATGTCTATGGATGTGATGGGACTCCAGTTAGAAGAACTCATTGATGGTGTTGAAGTCGGAGGTGTAGCAGCATTCCTCAATGAAGCCGGAGAATCTGGAACTACTTTATTTATCTAAATAATACCAGCCAATCTCAGGTATAGGTTATTTATTTTAGGCTATGTCACTGTTAGATATTGAAAATACAATCATGTTGCTCGCATGAAGCTTGCGTAATACGGGAGCTTATACACCTAATCTTTAGGTGAAGCCTAGCTTGGGGGACGCTACCCTTTTATTCTTTTATTTTGATTTTTTATTGTAGAAAAAGGGTAGCGTCCCCTTTATTTGATATACGCATTTGTATGTTTTTGAAGGTAAAGATTTTGGCTAGAAAAGTGAAAAAAGTGGTGTGGTTTTAGACGATTGTGAACCGCTAA
>JAQRMR010000010.1 GCA_028599115.1 Methyloprofundus sp. | reverse complement strand
TTATCCATTATCAACTACCCCTTCCCCCCAAGCCAACAAACGCTCCGCAATTTCCTCAGGGCTAGGTAACTCATTCTGGTAATCTTCTGGCAGCTGCTGCACAATGCTATAACTTGCTACTCCAATAGGGTGGCTTGCATTTTTTAACGCATATTCAACCACGGTTTTATTTTTGTTTTGGCAAATGATAATCCCTATCGGGTTATTTTCACCCTCTAGTCGCTCTTGTCTATCTAAGGATTCTAGGTAAAATTCCATTTTGCCTTTATGCTCAGGTTTAAAATCCCCCATTTTTAATTCAATGGCAACTAAGCAACGCAAACGCCGATGAAAGAGTAGTAGATCAATAAAGTATTCCTGTCCACCTACTTCTAAACGGTATTGATTACCAATAAAGGCAAAGTTGCCGCCCATTTCTATTAAAAACTGACGCACGTTTTTTATCAGAGCTTGCTCTAGTTCGCGCTCTGAGTGAGCGGTACTCAACTCTAAAAAGTCAAAACTGTAATGGTCTTTTACAGCGAGTATTGCCTGTGATTTAATCGACTCTGGTAATACTTGCTCAAAATTAGTTTGCCCCAGTAAATATTTCTGGTAACTTTGATTGCTTATTTGGTACTGTAAAACAGCTTTTGTCCAGCCATAACGTGCTGTAGCGCGTAAATAAAATTCTCGCTCTAGCTCATCTTTGCAGCGCATGACTAGTAAGTTTTTACTCCAGCTTATTTCTGCAACCAGTGGTTGCAGTTTTTCATTTTCTGAATAAGTGCAATATAGCTCTCGCATACACCAAAGGTTTCGACTAGAAAAACCATTACGGCCTGGAAATTCATTTTGTAAATCTTTTGCCAGTGTTTGTACTATTGATTTCCCCCAGCCTAAGCTAGTTTGTTTTTCTTGAATACTTTTGCCAATTTCCCAATATAGCGCGAGTAATTCTTTATTAACAGCCCGCATTGCTTGTAGCTGATGGTGGCGAATATTTTGTTTAATATTGCTTAAGAAATGGCTGTAATCTTGTGCGTCAATCAGGCTCATAATAGATTCCTAATGCTTGCTAGCACTTTAGCACTTTCCACGTCCAACGCCGCAATCTCACTCAATATCTCCTGCGGTTCACGCAACGGTGCTTCTTCTTCCTGATTAGGATTCTTAACCGATAAATCAAATGTACTTTGGTCTAACTCCTCAGCATTTACAGCCCAGGATTGTTCACTATCAGCAAAATCAGCTTGTAACTCAACAAACTCTTTCAAATCAGCATCATTCAGCGGATTGGTTTTCCCCATATTTCTACCGGGGTCTAACTGGTAATACCAAATCTTTTTAGTCGGCTCGCCTTTAGTAAAAAACAGCACCACGGTTTTTACCCCAGCTCCTAAAAACGTACCACCTGGACAATCCAGCACGGTATGCAGATTACAGCTTTCCAATAACTCCTGACGGAGTGCTTTAGAGGCATTATCCGAATTGGATAAAAAGGTGTTTTTAATCACCACCGCACCACGACCACCGGCTTTAAGAAATTTAATAAAGTGCTGTAGAAACAAAAAGGCGGTTTCACCTGTCTTGATGGGGAAGTTCTGCTGTATTTCTTTACGCTCTTTACCACCAAAAGGCGGATTAGCCAGGATAATATCGTAACGGTCTTTCTCTTGCACATCTGCCAGATTTTCTGCCAGTGTGTTGGTGTGGATAATATTCGGGGTGTCGATGCCATGCAGAATTAGGTTCATAATGGCAATCACATAAGCGAGACTTTTCTTTTCTCTACCGTAGAAGGTTTTTGTTTGTAGTGTTTGTAACTGGCGGGTACTCAGCTCTAACGCTTTACCCTCTGCACCATAACGAAGGTAGTCATGTGATTCACATAAAAAGCCTGCTGAACCACAGGCACCGTCATAAATGGTTTCCCCTATTGTTGGCTTGGTAACTTTAATCATGGCTCGAATCAACGGGCGGGGCGTGTAATATTCGCCGCCATTACGCCCTGCATTCCCCATGTTCTTTATCTTGGTTTCATAGAGATGGGATAGCTCATGCTTTTCTTTCTGTGAACGAAAATGCAGCTGGTCCATTAGCTCTAAAGCATCACGCAAAGAATAGCCACTTTGGAACTTGCTTTTAATCTCACTAAAAATTTCACCAATTTTATATTCAATAGTGTCGGGGGAAGAGGCGCGTTGCTTAAAGCCTTTTAGGTAGGGAAATAACTGGTTATCAATATAGGCAATCAGGTCATCACCGATAAGCGCCGTATCATGGTCAAAACTACCATCCGATTTTTTAGGTGCCGCCCAACGCGACCAGTGGTGTTCTGCATCAATGATAAAACTATAGGGCTTACCGATTAATTCAGCTTCAATAGCACGTTCACCTTCTAAATCATCCAGATATTTTAGAAACAACATCCATGAGGTTTGTTCGGTGTAGTCTAATTCGGTGGTACAGCCTGACTCTTTCCAGAGTACGTCATCTATATTCTTGAAGGTTTGCTCGAACATAAGTCCCTTTTTTATAAAATTTATTGCTATTGTGTGCGGTAAAGCTTGTTTGCTTTAATTATTGCTAACCCCGTACATTATCTTACAATCTCAATAACTAAGTCATTTATTCTTAACTCAATCTTTCAGCAATAAGGAATGTTATGCAGCAAATTGTGATACTGGCTTCGAGTTTATGGAAAAGCCCCAGCAAACGAGAGCATGAGCATTTAGAACGGTGCTATTTAAAATTAGCCAATTACATTTTAGCTGAAACAATCAAGGGTAGGGCGGTTAAGGCTTGTAATGGTCTAATAATTCTGGAGGTAAAAATATAAGAGGGTGGTGCTTTGATAAAGTTGAATACTTTATCGTTAATTGTTGTGGTTTTTTATTTTGAAGTCTCCCAGGAGCGTCCTATTAGGTAATAGGCAAAAAAAAAGGCCAGTAACGAAAATCGCTACAAGCCTTTAAATTATTAATGGTGCCTCGGGCCAGAATCGAACTGGCACGCCCAGAAGGCGAGGGATTTTAAGTCCCTTGCGTCTACCAATTTCGCCACCGAGGCAACATATCTCCTAAAAGATGCGCCCATTATAGCGTTGATTTCAGCTTTGGCTAGTCTTTTTATAAAACAAAATGCTATGTTTTTTTATTTGCTTGATTTAGAAGGAAAAGTATTTTAACTTTGGCGTTGGTTATGGTCATGCTGACTAGACTAAAATAGCCGCCAGATGGGTTTTATATTAATAGGGAGGGGGGCTAGCCGTCCTAATTCGACCCATTTATTTTTGGAGCTATGGAAATCCGAGCCAACCGAGCCATATAAATCAAATTGTTTAGCAAAGTGTAGGGAACGGCGAATTTCATCGGGGTTATTTCGGCCGGTGATAATTTCTATCCCTAAACCGCCTTCAGCTTTGAAAGCGGTTAAAAAGCGCCTCATCCAACTAGCTGTCATTTTATAGCGCATTGGGTGGGCAAGTACGGCTACGCCACCTGCTGCTTTGATGTAATGCAGCGTATTTTCAAGTGATGCCCATTCTGTACCGACAAAGGCAGGCTTTCCTTGGCCTAAATAGGTATCAAATGCGCCTTGCTTGGTGGTAACGTGGTTATTCTTTAGTAGAAAGTCAGCGAAATGGCTGCGGGTGATCATTGTTGTGCTTGATTCCGCTAAGAGATTTTCGTAAGCATTCGGGATATTTTGTTTAGCGAGTTTTTCAGATATTTTTTGTGCGCGAGCAGTGCGAATGCTGTGTAATGATTCGGTGCCTGTTAAGAGTTCTGGGTTGGATGGATCAATATTTAAGCCAACAATATGAAAAGTTTTTTTATTCCAGGTACAGGAAAACTCAATGCCATTGATTAAGTTTAAGCCAATTTTATCGGCAGTCGATTGAGCTTCGGCTAAGCCAGTGACGCAATCATGATCAGTTAATGCTAAGTGAGTGACGCCCTTTTCTTGGGCGCGTAACATTAACATTTCAGGCGATAATTCACCATCTGATGCGCTTGAGTGGCTGTGTAAATCGTAAATTGCTTGCATTATTCTTGGTAATCCCCATAAAGCTTTGCGTATAAGCCTTGTTGTTTGATTAGGTGGGTGTGACTGCCTTGCTGACAGATTTTGCCATCTTCAAAAACATAAACGTGATCTGCTTGTTTTATGGCGCTGAGTCGATGGGCAATAATTAAGGTGGTACGATGTTTAAGAAAATCAGCCATCGCAAGGTGTAATTTGTATTCGGTTTCGGTATCTAAAGCAGAGGTTGCTTCATCTAAAACCACAACGCTTGGGTTGGCAACAATCATTCGTGCAATAGCAATGCGTTGTCGTTGGCCACCTGAAAGTCGCATACCTTGCCGGCCAATAATGGTATCTAAGCTGTTGTCGAGTTTTTGTATAGTGGGTTTTAATTGTGCGATTTCTAATGCTTGCCAAAGGTCGTCTTCACTAACAAGTTTACCTAGGCTTAAATTCTCGCGAATCGTATCGTTAAAGAGGACGGGGTGCTGCAGTACGGTAACAACATGCTCGCGGATAATATCGAAGCCAATTTTATTAACGGGAGTGTCACCGTAGTAAATCATGCCTTTTGTAGCAGGATAAAGCCCTGTTAATGTCTGAATTAATGTTGATTTTCCACCGCCGCTGGCACCGACTAGGGCTATTTTGTCGCCTGATTTAATGGTTAAATTAATATTCGACAAAATATCTTCTTTTGATGTGCTGTATTTAAAATGTAGGTTTTCTATGCGTAGGCCGACCGTTTTTTTATTTTTAAACGGGTTATGAATAGCTGGGTAACTAGGCTCTTGCTCTAGATTTTGTAAGCGGTTGATGCGAGTTAGTGCCGCTTTAGCATTGTAAAAGGCATATTGAATGCCTAAGATTTCTTGTACTGGGGCCATCATAAACCAAAGGTAGCCAAAAACGGCTAGCATTTCACCAATGCTTAAATTGGAGTAAAGCACCATTAGCATGGCGGCTGCACGGAAAATATCAAAACCTAATAAAAATATTAGAAAACTAAAACGCGTGGCAGCATCACTTTTCCATGCAAAGGAAATGGAGTGTGTCTTTACTTTTTCTGCAGAATGAATGAGTTTTTTATAATAATGTTGCTCTCGGTTACTAATTCTAATCTGGTGAATAGCTTCTAATGTTTCTGATAGGGCTTGTTGAAATAGCCCGTAAGCAGAATTTTCCTTAGCTTTTAGGTGTTTTACTTTTTTGCCTAAACTACGGGTCAGGAAAATAACAAAGGGGTTAAGTAATAAAATAAACAAGCCTAATTGCCAATGCATCCACAATAAAATGGTGGCTGTGCCTAAAATTGTTAGGCTGGCAACGAGCAGTTTACTTGTTGTGCTGCCTATAAACGTATCGAGTGTATCAAGGTCGGTAACTAAGTGAGTAATGACTGTTCCGCTACCAAGGCTTTCATATTCAGCCATAGAAATCTGCTTTAAATGATTGATTTGGCGTTTACGAATATGAAAGATGATATCTTTAGAAATGCGAGTAAATTGGCGTGATTGTATAATATTAAAAATAATGCCTAATACTCGCAAGCAAAGGCTGGCAACTAATATAGCGGAGATATACAGAATAGGTGACTGCCAATGCGGCGGAGCAAATTGATTAATAGTAGAGATAGTAATGCCAGGATTTTTTAGCAAGACCTCATCGACTAATAAAGGCATTAGCAAAGGAACAGGGACGGTAACAATTGTTGCTAAAAGCGCTAGTATATGTGCGCTAATAAGTTCTTTTTTGTGCTGTTTAACTAGGCGTAATATGTAAGACCAAGTGTAATCTTGGTTACTGAGTTGCTGATTTTTATTCACAAATAGGTCTGAAAACTGGGTTGAATCAAAAAATGATTATAGCTGGATTTGAGTTGGGTTCAAATGACTGCTTTAACCTATCACTTTAATATTAAAAGAAGGCTTTTACTGGTGAAGAAGTTTTTTAAAAAAATAATACCTATTGGGGCGTTATTTATAGTGGGTTTAGATTGCTATGCTATAAATTTGGAGCAGCAGAAGTATAAAGATTTTTTGTTAGCTGAAAAAGCGCTCATTGAAAAGGATGAGCAGCTTTTCTCAAGGCTGAGCGCTAAATTAATTGATTACCCTCTGCATTTTTATTTGCAGTACCAGTGGCTGGTTAATAATCTAGGTGAGACACAAAAAATCCAGGATTTTCTTACTCAGGATAACTCCTCGCTTTATTCTCGACAATTACGTCAAAAATGGTTGAAATATTTATATGCAAACCAGCAGTGGGCTAGTTATGCTGAAAATTATAGAGCAGTAAATAAGGTAGCACTTAAGTGTCGGTATCAATGGGCTAGATATCAAGTCGGCGAAAAAAATAAAGCATTAGAAGCAACGAAAGCAATTTGGCTGACGGGGACTTCTTTACCTAAAGATTGTGATGAATTACTCACGAAATTTAAAGAGTCTCCTTTTTTGACGCAAAAATTAATTTGGCAACGATTTAGATTAGCTATTTATGCAAATAAGCCAACTTTAGCGGGATTTTTACAAAGAAGAATAGTTGGAGCTATTGCTCAAGCAGACGCAAGAGCTTGGAGACGATTATTGAAAAATGTAGATTTAATTTCAGAATCCACGTTTTTAAAAAATATTTCTAAGCTTGAGCAAGCCAACATGCTGGTTTATGCTACGCGCGAATTAATAAGCAGTAACTTGAATGCTGCCATAAAAGTATGGAGTCAGCAAAAAAATAAGCTAGTTATTACTGCTAAACAAGTTCAAGAGATAGAAGGAGCGATAGCACTACAGCTTGCTTTTATTAAGTCGGAAAAAGCATATACCTATTTTAAAAAGCTAAACCATAAAGATCAGCAACTGCGAGCTTGGGAGGTTCGCGCTGCCTTGATTACGGGGAACTGGACTTCGGTTCAAGATGCTTTAAGTCAATTACCTGATGATGAAATAAAGACGGATAGGTGGCAGTATTGGAAGGCAAAAGCTTATTTGCATACAGGCCAATTTAAAAAAGCACGTGTAATTTTTTCTCGATTAGCTAAAGAGCGAAGTTATTATGGATTTTTATCAGCAGATTATGTATTAAAGACCTATATTTTATCCAATAAACCGAGTGTTGTTAACGAGAAGGCAATTGAAAGTTTATTAAGAACAACACATTTTAGAGTTATTAATGAATTTCGAGGTTTACAAAGAACTTATAAAGCCAAGCAGTACTGGAAAGAGGTTATGGGGGGGCTTTCTGAGTTGGAGCTGGTAGTTGCTGCCAAAATAGCAGAGCGCTGGAAGTGGCATAAACAAGCTATTCTTGCTATGGCTAAAGCAAAGCAGTGGAATGATCTTACGTTACGTTTTCCTATTGATTTTGTAGAAACAATAGAAAAAACTTCACGAAAAAAAGGGCTAGACCCTGCTTTTATTTATGGCCTTATTCGTAGGGAAAGTATGTTTGATGAGGGTATACGCTCACCTTCAGGCGCTCTTGGCTTAATGCAGATCATGCCCTCGACAGGAAGGCAAATTGCTAGAGAAATAAATTATCCCTGGAAGTCCAATGCTGATTTATTGTTGGCACCTACTAGTATTAAATTTGGAACTTACTACTATAAGCAAATGTTGAAACAATTTTCGGGTAACTTTGCTGTAGCGACAGCTGCTTATAATGCAGGGCCAAGTGGTGTCAAACGGTGGTTGAAATTTGACCGAAATTATTCAACAGATTTATGGGTAGAAACAATACCCTATAAAGAGACGAGAGAGTATGTAGAATCAGTATTGACCTATGCCTTAATTTACCAAAGGGGGCTGGGCGGAAAGAAAAATTTAATGATTGATTTTATGCCGGAGATACAGGCAGAAAAATATTGATAATAATGATTTTTAATAGGGTTTTTCTGAGTGGGGCTGTATACTCAAAACACTTTATATTTTATGTGCTAAAGAGTGGTTTAAATCTTCGTTTCTTAATGATAATAATGAATTGATATGCAAAAAACTGGATTGTTTTTATTGTTTGTGATTTTCTGGGCAGCGGAGTGTTCAGCAAACATTGCGCACCAGCAGCGTGATGATTTTTTAATCGCGGAAGCAATGCTAGATAAAGGTGATACGGAAAATTATTTTTTAATGAAGTCTAAATTAAAAAACTATCCTTTGAACTTTTATTTGGACTATAAATTTTTAAGTAAAAATTTGGATAAATCTATCCAAATTCAAGATTTTTTTAAAGAGCATAAAAATTCACGCTATACGTATAAATTACGCTACAAATGGCTGTCATACCTATATAAAAATAAACAATGGTCTCTTTTTGTTAAGAATTATAAAAAAACATCCAATCTAAGTAGGCAGTGTCAGTATCAATGGGCAAGGTATCAGCTGAACTATAAAAAGAAAGCGTTACGGGCGACACAAAAAATATGGCTAACGGGACGTTCTTTACCAAAAGCTTGTGATTCACTGTTAGATGTATTTGTACAATCAAAATTTTTGACGCAAACACTCATTTTTAAGAGGTACAAGAATGCAATTAAAGCGAGGGAGTTTAAGCTAGCAAGCTATCTATATAAAAAAATAGCAATACAAAGTGTTAAAAAGCAGGCTAAAAGTTGGCTAGACATTGCAAAAACTGGACAACTGACAGGAAATGAAGGTATTTTCACAAAAAGAACTTTGAAAGGGCGGAGTGAATTATTTACTTATGCTATTAAACGTTTAATTAACCAGGATATCAATACAGGTATTGCTGTTTGGGAGATGAATCGGAGTAAGCAGAGCCTTAGTGGCTCTCGAAAGTATAAAATTGATAGGAAAATTGCATTACAACTGGCTTTTAATAAATCAAAAAAAGCCTATTCAAAGTTAATAAAGTTAAACTCTAAACAAGATAAAACGCTACGCGAGTGGACAGTTAGGGCGGCTTTGATAGAAGGCAATTGGCAGCATGTACAAAAGGCGCTTAGTCGTTTAACTGCACGGGAAAGCTTGGATTCTCGTTGGCGTTACTGGAGAGCGAGAGCTTTTCAAGAGCTTGGAGCGAAAAGGGAGGCTAATGAGATATTCTCTGAATTAGCACAAGAACGTGGTTTTTTTGCTTTTATTGCAGCGGATAAAATGCAGAAGGAATATTCATTTAATGATGCGCCCCTTGAAGTTACTGAAGAGCAAAAAAAATCACTATTACAGACGCGAAATTTTACGGTCATCAATGAATTTAGAATCTTAGACAGGCATAAGCAAGCGAAGCTTTATTGGAAAAATAGTCTTGTGCAATTAGATAAAAGTGAGTTACTGGTAGCCGCTAAAATTGCACAGCACTGGGGGTGGAATAAGCTAGCAATTTTGAGTGTTGCACAGGCAAAAAATTGGGGTGATGTTTCTTTACGCTTTCCTTTGGAGTATGAAAGTAGTATTAAGATAAATGCATCCAATAATGAGCTGCCCCAATCAATCGTATACGGTTTCATACGACGTGAAAGTATGTTTGATCCATTGGCTCAGTCCCCAGTAGGGGCGTTAGGTTTAATGCAAATAATGCCGGCAACAGGTAAAAAAATTGCAAAAGACTTAAAGCGCCGGTGGCGGTCTAAGTCGGTATTATTACACGCAGAAACAAATTTAAAATACGGTTCACTTTACTATAAACAAATGCTTGATAAATTTAATGGTAATTACGCATTAGCTGCTGCTGCTTATAATGCAGGCCCACATAGGGTTAAGCGCTGGTTAAAATTTGATAATATTTTGCCGTCTGATATATGGATAGAAACGATACCGTACAAAGAAACTCGGGGATACGTTGCGGCAGTATTAGCGTATGCCATAATTTACCAGCAGCAATTACCAGCGAAACAGACATTGATTTCGGCATTCTTACAGGATGTTTCTTCAACTGCATTAAATAGCAAGCTAGCTTTAGCTAAAAAGGGTTAAGGGGGATGCGTGGAGTAACTTGGTTTTTTTGTTCGTCTTTTTTGTTGTATAAGTAGCCTGCTATGCGTCTATACACACGTCTTGAAGATAAGCAAATCATCTGCGCCCATTCTCAACTTGGTTGGTGTAAACCCCTAAAGCCACTGAGTTAAGCGTGGTCTTGGGAGAAAATTCTCTCCCTCGAGGCTAAACTAGGTATAATATTTTAAATAACGTATAACTATAATAATAAATTGGGATTTTAGAATGCAAAAACAGAATAGTTATGACCGCGAAGATTTATTAAAATCAGGTACAGAAGGTCTTTTTGGAGAAGGTAACGCTAAATTACCTGCACCTAATATGTTAATGATGGATCGAATTACCCATATTTCTGATGAAGGTGGTGAATTTGATAAAGGTGAAATTGTTGCAGAATTAGATGTTGATCCTAGCTTATGGTTTTTTGATTGCCATTTCAAAGGTGATCCAGTAATGCCGGGTTGTTTGGGGCTGGATGCTATGTGGCAATTGGTCGGATTTTTCTTGGGTTGGAAAGGAGGTCCTGGTAAAGGGCGTGCTTTAGGGGTTGGTGAAGTTAAATTTACCGGTCAAGTTTTACCAACAGCAAAAAAAGTAACTTATCGTATTCAGTTAAAACGAGTCATTATGCGTAAATTAGTCATGGGGATTGCGGATGCTACGATGGAAGTTGATGGACAAGTAATTTATGTGGCAAAAGACTTACGAGTTGGATTATTTACAGATACTGGAAGTTTTTAAGAGGTTAAGTCGATGAAGAGAATAGTTGTAACTGGTTTAGGTATTGTTTCTAGTATAGGAAACAATAGTGATGATGTTCTTGCTTCTTTGCAAACAGGTAAGTCTGGCATTAGTTTTGCTGAAGATTATAAAGAACTGGGTTTTCGTAGTCATGTGCGAGGCGCAATTGATATTAATTTAGATGATTTTATTGACCGTAAAGTTAAACGCTTTATGGGTGATGGAGCTGCCTTTAATTATATTGCGATGCAACAAGCGATTGATGATGCTGGCCTAGAAGAAAATGAAGTATCAAATGTTCGTACTGGTTTAATTATGGGTTCTGGTGGGCCATCAACATCTAATCTAGTTGCAGCAGCTGATATTCTTCGTGAAAAAGGTTTGAAGCGCGTTGGGCCTTATATGGTACCTAGAACAATGTCGAGCACCAATATTGCTTGTTTGGCGACGCCGTTTAAAATTAAAGGCATTAACTATTCAATTACTTCTGCTTGTGCAACCAGTGCGCATTGTATCGGTAATGCGATGGAGCAAATCCAGCTTGGAAAACAAGATATTGTTTTTGCAGGTGGGGGTGAAGAAGTGCATTGGACGATGTCGGTATTATTTGATGCGATGGGGGCAATGTCTTCGAAGTATAATGACACGCCAACAACAGCGTCACGTGCTTATGATGAAACCCGTGATGGTTTTGTTATTTCTGGTGGTGGTGGTGTATTAGTGCTTGAAGAGCTTGAGCATGCAAAGGCGCGTGGTGCGAAAATTTATGCCGAACTAACAGGTTATGGCGCAACGTCAGATGGCTATGATATGGTTCAGCCATCAGGTGAAGGTGCAGTTCGTTGTATGCAGCAAGCTATGTCTACCATTCGTGGTGATAAAGTTGATTATGTTAATGCACACGGAACAAGCACACCTGTCGGTGATGAGCGTGAATTAGGCGCATTACGTGAAGTATTTACACCTGAGCAAATGCCTTTTATTACCTCGACAAAATCATTAACAGGACATGCATTAGGTGCTGCCGGTGTTAATGAAGCTATTTACTCGATTTTAATGATGAAAAATAACTTTATTAGTGCTTCTGCTAATATCTCACAATTAGATCCTGTTGCTGAGGGGATGCCAATTGTTGCGCAGCGTAAAGATAATGTGACATTAGATACCGTGATGTCGAATAGTTTTGGTTTTGGCGGTACTAATGCCTCGTTAATTTTTCAGCGTTTTGCGAGTTAATTGAGTTTACAGCCAAATTATTAAAAGCGAGCATAGCTATTGAATAAATAGCTATGCTCGCTTTTTTTTGTTCAAAAATCATGTAAGTTTTAAATATGCCAGAGAGTCAATCGAAACGAGAAGAATTAAAAAAGATACATAAGCGCTTGCGCAGAAATGTAGGGCGAGCAATTGCTGACTTTAATATGATTGAGGACGGCGATAAGATTATGGTCTGCTTGTCTGGTGGAAAAGACTCTTATACTTTATTGGATATTTTATTACACCTGCAAAAAACAGCGCCTATTTCATTTGATATTTTGGCGGTTAATTTAGACCAAAAACAGCCAGGTTTTCCTGAAGATATACTGCCTAAGTACCTAAAAGAGCTGGGTGTGGATTATCATATTATCGAGAATGATACTTATAGTATTGTTAAGCGCGTTATTCCAGAAGGGGCAACGACATGTAGTTTATGTTCGCGTCTACGCAGGGGTTCTTTATATGGATATGCAAGAGAGCAAAAAGTAACAAAAATTGCACTTGGGCATCACCGTGATGATATTTTAGAAACCTACTTCCTTAATATGTTTTATGGTGGGAAATTGAAGGCAATGCCACCTAAGCTATTGAGTGATGATGGCAGTAATATTGTGATTAGACCATTAGCCTACTGTAAAGAAACAGATATTGAACAATATGCAGAAATTAAAGGTTTTCCCATTATCCCGTGCAATTTATGTGGCTCACAAGAAAACTTACAGCGCCAAGCAATGAAAGTGATGCTGCAAGGCTGGGATGAGCAATTTCCAGGTCGCTTAGAAAGTATTTTTTCTAGTTTGCAAAACATTGCGCCTTCTCAACTAGCTGATACTAATCTATTTGATTTTTCAGGGCTAGTTTTAAAGAACCAGTCGCAAGGCAAAAAAGAAAGTGTTAACCAAGGCCTAGATATACTAAATATGTAAAGTTATATGTTTTTTATGGTACATTTTGAATAATAACAATAATAGAAAAAGGTTTTAATTGCTATGCAAGTTTTAATTGTTGATGATAGTAAA
>JAQRMR010000001.1 GCA_028599115.1 Methyloprofundus sp. | reverse complement strand
GCACTCGTGACAATGAAACAGATATTTGTTTTGTTGTCACGAGTGCTGGCTACCTCAGTATTGTTATAGACAGGTGATATTGCTTTGTAGCCTGTCATTATGGGGACTAAATACCCCGTTTCTGGTTTGACAATATATTCCCAGTCAGCGGGTGTTTCTTCTGTTGGTGAGCAATAATTTTGCCATTGCGCTAACAACTTTTCATTGGTTTTGCTGGTTTCTAGTTCTTTAAAATAGTCTTTTAGCTCACTGGGTATGCGCTCTTTCTGGTAAGGGACTTCTTGTACATGCGTTAGCCATAAGCCAATAATTTCTGGCTTATCGAAATCTGTCTTGTGCAGTTTTTGAAAATGCTTGTTTATAAGATCGGACTGGGGTCTTGCTTTTTGTTTGAGCGTAATAAAATCAAACCATGCATCTAATAATTCAATATCCTGATTTTTTTCTTGCAGAGCATGGTAATGTTTTTCCAAATAACTAGAACGGTCTTTTAGTACAAAACCGGGTAATAGCTTGCGCTTGATTTTACTCATGTTATTTTTTTCAAGCGTATAAGCGTCTATTTCTTTAATATTAAGAATAGTACCCCCTGCTAACCGTTGTAATAAGCAGTTTTTTGTTAGCCAATGGATAAAGTTTTCTCGACGATTGCCTATATTGCCCTGATAGCCAATCAGTAATGAAACCGTCATATTCATTTTTCCCTCTTCAATAACAGGCGGTGTCCCAACCTTATATTTTGCCTCTTCATTATGTCTATAAGCAGGATTGCGACTTTGCGTAAATTCAACATCGTAAGAAGACCGATAGGTATGTACATGATGTTCATGTGAGATAACTGCACAGCCTGTTAATCTAATATCATTAAAACCGTCTTTACCTGTCAGTTTTCTAGCAAGGTTATGGGTAAAACCTAAAAAATGAGTAATGGCTGGAAAACCCCAAGTAAACCCAGCAATCGCATTGGCATTTTGCACTTTAATTCTATTTATCAGAATAAATTGGTTCATACCGTTTCCTTTTGCTGGCTGTATTGGGCTTCTACTTTTATGGATTCAGTGTCTTCTCTTAAAGGTGTTTCAAAGAGTTGTTTCCATAAGCGTGTATGTGCCGCTTGTGGAGTAAACAGCTTATCTTTTCCTGTGAGTTTCTGGTTTAGCCATCGTGCAAAATCATTGCAGACGATGCTTTGCCAATCGGTTGATTCGCGTTTATTTTGAAAACCTTCATCATCTCGGTAAGGATCAAGAAAATACTGATGTTCTGCTTTTAGTTTTATGTCTTTAGTGGCTGTCCAACCTGCGGGCATTGCTTGTATGCTACTGGTGTAAAATAAAACTTCATTAATAATGCTATTTACCCAGCGTTCTAAATGCTCATAACGTTTAGGATCTTTAATACTTAAACCAATATGTTCAAAACGTAGTAAAAACTCGCGTAAGTAATTAACTTCTTCGGTAATATGGCTATTACCAAAATAATCAAACAGTGATTTTTTATAAATTGGGGCTTTTAGTTGGCTTTGCCATGTGGAGGGCTGAGTTGGAAATAAATAGCCTTTTCCACTACGGCTTTTATTTAGCATAGATACATTTTGTGGCTGAGCACCTCCAAACTTTTGTACACCTAAGTTCGGGGTTTCAATATACGGTTTAGGGTGGTATTTCGATATAGCACTCCTTTGCTTCCTAGTTTGCTCTTGTTCCTTACTAAATTTAAGATGGTTTACCATAGTAGAAACTTCTTCAGCCAAAGAAGATGAAAACAAAGGTGTAATTAAGTGGTATTTGACATGCTCTATGCCTAATTCGTTATCTAATTTAATTAATGGAAAATAAATTTGTTTGGCGGTGTCAGTTGTTTTAATTTCCCTTTTTTCAACTAAATTATCAAAGCCATTACTCCACTCTCCAAGCTGCTCTTGATTTTTAGCAAATGCTTTTAAAAAGTTATAATTGCCCTCAAGAATTAAGTCAATTATCAATTTTCCTGACAATTGCAATGCTAAAAACCTTGATATAGTAATCAAAGCTCCATTGTTATGCGCTAGATCATATGTAAACTCTTTTTTTAAAGATGAGGTTGTAAGAATTGTGTCATTCGATTTATCTTTTAAAAGTAAGCCATCGGATGAGGAAGAGCTGTGAGAAAACCTTAAAACATGAGTTGCCTTAATTATTCTTTTTCCAACTGCAATTTTTTTTAGACTTGTGCTATCTATCCACTCCCTAATTTCAGTTGAAGGAGACTCAATTCTAAGTTCATTCAACTCGGTTTGTTTGTCTTCTTTAGCTTTAATTAGCCTTTCAAGCTTCTTTACTTCTTTTTCAGTTTTAATTAGTTTTTCTTTATCTTCAATGAATTTTTTTGCCTTATATAGTTTGGATTGTGCTATTTTTTGCTCAAAAAAGTCAATAATCACCTCTTCCCAGCTTTCAAACCCTTTAACTGACTTACTCATCCTTATCTCCTATTTCTTGATATAACCCTAAATTTTCATGGTAACTGTATTGCTTTATTGTATTTTCATCATATTCAATTAAACGCACTTCGCCAAACCGATGACTAATTTCTAATAACTCAGTCATATTAATCGCTGGATCACTGACTAATTCTGAGTAGATTTTTTTTGCACTTAAATCAAACCAAAAATGACTGCCGTTCCCTAATTCAATTAACACATTATCATTAATTTCTATACCATTCGGCTCTCCAAACTGTGGTGGAAATACGGTTTCATTTTTCCATTGCCAATAGAGAACGGCATTTTCATCATTAATACAAAGATAATATGCCTCATCTTTGGGTGAAGCTCTAAACCGTTGTTGACTTTGCACTTCACCACACCAGTGTGGGTGATTTTTCCACCATATTTTGGCAGGTTCATTTCCTGAGAGGAGACGATGTGCAAGTGATTTATGCTCTAACTCCACAAGATTTTTATATGTGGAGACTACTTTATTATTCTGTTCTACTTTCTCAGTTTGATAAGCTTTTGGTAAGCTAATTCTACTAATTGCATTAATATTTAGGTACTGCTCTTCATGTAAAACAGCCGATAATTTATGGTTAAGCAAAGCTAATTTAAAAAATTCTTGGTCATCAGCTTTTTTACCATTATCGTGAAGTTGATTAGATTCAAACCCTGGCTTTTCAAAACAAATAGGTTTACCAGAAAGTGCCTTATAATTTTTATTCAGTAGAACAATATTAGCCTGTGTCGGGATATGCTTTCTATGCCTTAACACGCGCCCTGCCAATTGAATAATTGAACGCATTGAACTCGGTTCTACTATCGCCCAATCATAATCATGGTCTCGCCCGACTTCGGCAACGGGTGAAGCCAATACTACAAAGATATGATTTTTTTGTGGATGGTTCTGTAATTTACTTTTTATATCACCCTTTTCCCAGACTTCATCAGGATTTTTTCGGTTTAAAATACTATCCAGTTTGTTTTCTAAATGTGAGCGTATGGCTAAGGGATAACGGCTGTGATAAATGCAATAATGAATACAGGTTTCTTCTTCTAGCACATCACTTTTTAATAATTCCTTGGCAATAGCCACCAGTGGGTTAATATTCGCCATGCGCACTAAGCCAATGGATATATTTTTATTATCTTGAGTTTGATAATGCGCATGATGCAGGGCAATTATATTTTCTCGTATCACTCTCGCCATGCAAGTTATTTCATTTTCTTCGCCCAGCTTTTCAACTAAAGCAATGCCTCCTTGTCGTTGTGGTTTTGCATTGGCCTCTAAATATTTAATGCGCTTTTTAACAAATTTATCATGTGCTTTTTTAAATAAGGGAAATTCTTTGTATTGTTCACATTCGCTACTGCCTTCATCAAACCAAGCACAAGAAATTTCACCATTCCAGTTGGCAATATTGGCTTTTACATATTCTCCCCAGCCAGCCTGATAAGCTTGAAATAGGGCATAAGCCAAAGCAGGTGGCATCGTTGCCGTGGATAATAAAACACGACTGCCCAACATGCCTGCCCAATTGACCAATCGACATAAGGCGGGTAAATCCTCTAGCCCAAAATCATCAGGCTCATCCAAAACTAAATCAGAGCTTAACAAACGCAACATTGCGGGTATTTGTTTACCGCCTTTAGTACCTTCCGTTGCTGGCATTAAATGATCAATGGTACTGACCAATACAGGGGCATGAATCAATTTGTTTAATGCATCATTTTTATTTGTCCACTCACTTAGGCTATGTTCATAAATATCGCCTGTGTAATCCACATATAAATCTTTATCTAAAAAGTTATCTTGTGATTTGCTTCCTGTCTCTTGCTGAGTGTCTTGATTTTTTATTTGATCCTGCTTACTTTGTTCGTTCTCAAATAACTCCTTTACTGCTGTGCCACCCACTGCAATGGCTAACTCTTCATCTGTCAGCTTTAATTCATTTCGATATTCTCGACCTGTCTGTAGGGTTAAGCTTCTTAAGCCCAATGCAACACTAAATCTCACGCGCCCTGTCTTACTCGCTAATGCAACCATTATTTTTGCATTAGCAAAGGTTTTTCCTTTGCCTGTCGATGCCATATTGATGCCAAAAAAACCTTGTTCAATACTGGCTTGACTCAGCTCTTCAGCACATTTTTTTGCACCATCTTGCCAACCAAAACCTTCTTTGTATTGTTTAGCCACTGACTGTGTTAAAAACGCATTATGCTCTAGTGAGCGTAAGCTGGTATTGAATTTAGGGAGTGCTTTGGCAATCTTTTCAGCATGGTAGGCAACACCAATTAAATGCTCATCAAGTTGTTGTTTAAGTTGTTTGGTTTTTCTATCGGTATTCGCATAAACTTCATAATTTGGGTTACGCCATTGGGCAGTTATATCTTGTGATGAGTAATAATGATCGGCTAAAGTTAAACAAAGGCGTGAAAGGTGGGTTGTAAAAAGCTGTTCATCTATCCAATTGTTTTCTTGTTGTAACCATAATTGTAATTTTACTCTAGCTTCAGAGGCGACCATGCAAGCTTTAGAACGCCATTGCATACTTTTCACAGGTAATAGCTTAAATGTCCAGTTTTGCTCTATTAACGCTTTTTGATTTTCGTCTTTATTCTTACAATTAGGCGAGTTCCAGTTAGCATCGAAATTTACCGATTCACCACTAAACCATTGGTCAACATACTTTAAACTAGGTGGAGAGTTTTCTTTCCAGTTCGGATAAAGGGGTAATTTATGATGTGTCAAAATAAGCCAAGCAACTAATTTGGCTAATGGCGGTAAATTATCAATTGGATGGTTATCAGCAACATTATCCCCCTTTGACCCATCTTTAAAACACACAGGAACATCATCACGCTCAACCTGAGCTAATGCTATTAGCCATTGCTCATCTGTTTTATCTCCTACAAAGGCTTGAAATAAGCGTAAAGACACCCATTCATGGCGATAAGGCTCATAGTTTTTTGATTTCTCACCCTTTTTTTCTTTTTTAGGTTTCAGCTTATTTTGAAAAAGCATATTAGCTTTTCCAAAGTCATGAAATAACGCAGAAATAGTTGCAGCATATTTAATAACATTAATCGTCTGAAATTGATTTTTATCCATGTACTGACTTATTTCCTTCTGGGTATAATTCACCGCGACATAACCTTGTGCATTAAACTCGTTTTTTCTCCCCACCACCCAAACCAACTCACTCCGACTACGGCTCCTAATCCAGTGACACGAAACTGCCGTATTTTTAGTCGCTGTTTTACGCAACAATTTTTTAACCGCTTGTAACCCTTCTTCTGTAATAACCGTT